>JAUVAM010000586.1 GCA_030591745.1 Deltaproteobacteria bacterium | reverse complement strand
TCCATAACCATCGACGGCCGGCTTGGCTCCACTCTGGCCGCAGTCAACCTGGGGACCGCCCTGAGTAAAAGGCCCCGCTGGATTGATCCAAATCTGCGCATCAGCATCAAGCAAACCCGTCTCGCTCAAGCTCGCGTCCACCACCTCTCGCCTCAAGGCCGAACGAACCTGCTCCATCTCCACATCAGGCGCGTGCTGGGCACAAACCGCAACCGAAACGATGCGTCGCGGGCGGCCATCGTCCCCATATTCAAGGCAGACCTGGACTTTGCCGTCCGGCCGCAGCCAAGGCAATTCCGCGGATCTTCGCACCGAGGCCAAGCGTCCCGCCAAGCGATGGGCCAGAAATATGGGTACCGGCATCAAATCACAACCCCCGGTCAAGCCCTCCCCTTCATCGCTGGCGTATCCAACGACCGTGCACAGGTCACCCGCCCCCCTCCGGTCCACCGCCCGACGTATTTCCTCTCCCTGGTCCTGCAAGAGATTCATCACGGCACAGCTCGAAGCCTCGAAACCCAAAGCCGCATCGTCGTAGCCAATCTCTCTGAGCTTGCTGCGCACCACGGATACCATATCCACCCACGCTTCCGTGGTCACCTCCCCCGCCACCAAAACCAGCCCGGTGGACACCAGCACCTTGCAGGCAACACGGGCATGCCTGTCGCGGGCCAACAAAGAATCCAGCACCGCATCAGCCAACTGGTCGGCTACTTTGTGTGGATTGCCTTCGGCCACGGACTCTGCGGCAAAAACCACGGACTCCTGCATTACATCCTCCTCCTTGGGGAGGCTCCATGGTACGCATAGCACTCGCCCCCGTCAACGCACGGAAAACCAGACCGTTTTTTTGACAGACCTCCGGGACCGGGTTAGCATGGGCGCTAAGTCTGAACGACGGTGTGGAGGCATTCATGCAAGTGATAACGCGTTCATTTAGTATGGTTTTGGCCCTTTCCATGATTCTTTGCGTTGCGGCCGGTCCGGCCTCGGCACAATGGTACGACGACAAAGAAGTGCCCCCGGGTTCTGGAGAAATGCGCAACGGTTTCGCCTTAAAAAGCTACGACATGGGCACCGGCGGACATGTCTCCTCCTGGATCGCTCCGGGTGACGACATCCTGGGATTGAGCTTTTTGGTCCAGGGCGGGTACATGTTTGAGCAATTTCCGCTCTTTCTCAATCTGCAGGTTCCTTTGGCCTATGGCATGCCGGACAGTGACCTGATCGATCCCGAATTCGTCATCGGCAACGTGGGTATCGGCTTGCAATATCGACTGGATCCAGCAAACCCACTCCTGGGCGTCCACACGGGCTGGTCCTTTGATATCTTTTTCCCGACCTTCATGGGCGACAGCACGGACATGTCCATCGGAGCCCGGGGGCTGGGACAAACTACGGGTTTCTTCAACAGCCTCATGACCAGCACTCACTACAACCCCGAGTCCATCAACGTCCAGGGGGCCTTCGACCTCCTGCTGCCGGGTCATCTGCTCTTTTTCCAGGTGGAGGTGGGCGTGTCGGCCTACTTCCCGATCGCGGACACGGATCAAAGAAGCATTGAGGGTGCCATGCTTTGGGGGGCCTTGTTTGGCGTTCATATCATCGAGCAACTGGCCTTCCTGGTGGAACTCAAGGGCTACACGCCATTCGGTGTGGAGGACGAAATCGGCACCGCCGCCCCCTCCCTCTACGGCCTAAGCACAGGCCTTCGACTGAATGCCGGTGTGTTCAAGCCGGCCGTCTGGGTCACTTTCCCACTGGACCAAGATTACCGGCAAAGCTGGCCCGACATCATCATCGGCCTGGATCTGGCCGCTTGGATGTAACCATCCCTCCCGCGCAAGCCCGCGCGCCTTTGACTTGTCCATTCAAACTGCGTTATCTCAGAGCCTGGTCACCGTTCTATCGCGGTTAAGGAGACATCCATGAAACACAAGAAATCCTCGGCAAACAAACGGCTGCGCCTGAACCCCAAGCAGCTGCGGCGACATATTCAGGCGCGCAGCCTGCCCTCGGCAAAAGCCCTGTCCAGACACCGCACCCACATCATCGGCCAAGATCGGGCCATTTCGGCATTAGAGCTGGGCCTGCGCTTAGAGAGCCCAGGATATAACATCTTTATTTCAGGCCCCAGCGGCTCCGGACGAATGACCACGGCACGCCACATCCTGGAAGGCTTCAAGCAACCCAGGCGGCCACTGAAGGACTACGCCTACGTCTACAATTTCCAAGAACCAGACAGACCTCGACTGCTGGAATTGGCACCAGGCCAAGGCCAAAAACTCAAAAAAACACTGGACCTTCTGGTCAAGACCCTCAAGCGAGAGTTGCCCAGAGCCACGAGCACCGAGCATTGCCAGAAAGAACGAGACCGAGTCCTCTCTGACTACCAACGCAAGGAACACGACCTGGTTTCCAGCTTTCAAGAAAAGGTCAGCCGAGCCAAGTTCATGGCCGTCGAAGTCCAAAGTGGCCCCATCGTAGAGCATGATGTGCTACCGGTCATCGATGGTGAGCCACAGCCCCTGGCCGTCATCGAAGAAAAAGTTGAAAAGGGCGAAATGAGTCGACGCCAGTTCAAGCAACTGCAAAAAAAGCACAGCCAACTACGCACCGAACTGGAAAAAATCCAACGCCGAACGCGCTCTTTGGCCCGTGAGATGACCGAACAGCTGGAAGAAATCGACAGACGGACCGGCACCGCGGTCATCGACGCAGTTGTTGAGGACATTCGCGACGCATTCAAAGAAGAGAGCGTGCAGGATTTCTTAGACGACGCCCGCGAAGCACTGCTCGATCGCATCCCGGCCCTTGTGCACCGGGTGGACGAGGACGAGCGAGGCGAAGCCGGCAACATGCCGGGCTACGCGATCGAACCCGCCGACCCCTTAGAGCCTTTTCAGGTCAACGTAGTGCTGAACAACGCCCGCCACAAAGCTTGCCCCGTGGTCTTTGAAAACACCCCCACCCTGGTCCGACTCTTCGGCACCATCGAGCGATCGGTGGACGACGCGGGCAGGCAAGAGGTGGACTTCATGAACATCCGAGCCGGCTCCATGCTCAGAGCCAACGGCGGATTCCTGGTGGTGCAGGCCGAAGAACTCTTACCGGAACCTGGTGTCTGGAAGACCCTCAAAAGCACCCTGTCCTCAGGCAAGCTTGAAATTCGTGTCCCGGAAGGCCCCATGGCCATGGTCACCTCCGGCCTCAAGCCGGATCCCGT
>JAUVAM010000202.1 GCA_030591745.1 Deltaproteobacteria bacterium | reverse complement strand
CACCACGCAAGAACCCGCCCCGTCGCAAACCTCCTCGCCTTCACAAGACGAAACACACTCGCCCGAAGCGTCACATTCCATGCACTCGGCAGCCGGGCAGTTGCTCGCCGCACAAACCACCACGCAAGAACCCGCCCCGTCGCACGGCTCATCGGCCTCACATCGAGAGATACAGCCATGGGTCTCATTGCACACCAGGCACTCATCCGAGTTGCAGTCGCCGGGCAGACAAGCTTGAGGCTCAGTGCAGGTCCCCTCATCACAAACCTGATCCCCGGTGCAAATGCTCACGCATTCCCCTTCAGAGCACCCGAGACACTGGGCACTGTCACAGCCCGGATCGCATGTGTCAGCCCCTCCCGCTCCGCCCGCGCACCCCATAAGTCCGCTGAGAGAAAAGGCAAACAGCAAGAACAGAGCCAAGCACAGATCCCTAAAAGTGTGTCCCATTTTCGACTCCTTCTATGAACAGACAGTGTGCTTGCCGGATATGAACCAAATCGTATCGCCCCCCACCATCCCGATCAAGGGCGGAGGAGCGAAGGGGATTACTTAGGGGAACGGGAGGTCAGCATTGTGTCATCGTGCCCTGGCACCTGGGAAGCGCGATGTGGTTGAGGAAAGTCGATCGAGGAAAAAGAAAAGTCCCTGAACTACATGTCTGTCTTGACAAACTCCGGACCAAGACGCCAGAAAGCGCAGGTTGACAAATGCGTGAGTCGATGGCCTATTTGGGCCCGACGCTTGATTGTTTTAGGAGACGAAAGCCATGACGAATATTCCCGAGAATGACCTGGACAAGGCCGCGGCCTCTAAGGACTTCATCCGAACTCGTGTGGATGAGGATTTGGCTTCGGATAAATATGGCGGCCGGGTGGCGACTCGTTTTCCGCCCGAGCCCAATGGCTACCTGCATATCGGCCACGCGAAATCCATTTGTCTGAACTTCGGCATCGCGGCCGAATACGAAGGCGCCACTTGCAATTTGCGCTTCGACGACACCAACCCGAGCAAAGAGAGCCAGGAGTACATTGACTCGATTCTCGAAGACGTCCGCTGGTTGGGTTTTGACTGGGGCGAGAATCAGTTTTTTGCCTCCGACTATTTTGAACAACTCTACATGTTCGCCGAAAAAATTATCGGCGACGGCAAGGCCTATGTGGACGAATCAAGCGCGGAAGAAATCCGCGCCATGCGCGGCACCTTGACCGAGCCGGGCCAGCCGAGTCCCCATCGGGACCGCAGCCCCGAAGAGAACTTGGACCTTTTCCGGCGCATGCGGGCCGGTGAGTTCGCGGACGGTGCCATGGTGCTCAGGGGCAAGATCGACATGGCCTCGCCCAACATGACCATGCGCGATCCCACGCTCTACCGCATTCGACGGGTGACTCATCATCGCTCCGGCGACGATTGGTGCATCTACCCCATGTACGATTTCACGCACTGCCTCTCGGATTCCATCGAGCGCATCACTCACTCCCTTTGCACCCTCGAGTTCGAGAACAACCGGCCTTTGTACGACTGGGTGCTTGAGGCGGCCGACACACCCTGGCGACCCCAGCAGACCGAGTTCGCTCGCTTGAACTTGACCTACACGATCATGAGTAAGCGCCTCTTGCTTCAATTGGTCGAAGACGGTCATGTGTCGGGATGGGACGATCCGCGCATGCCCACCATCTCCGGCCTGCGGCGCCGGGGCGTACCGCCCGAAGCCATCCGCGCTTTCTGCGAACGCATCGGCATTTCCAAAAAGGAAAGCACGGTCGAAGTGGCCCTGTTTGAACACAGCATCCGGGATACCTTGAACACACAAGTGCCCCGGGCCATGGCCGTCCTGGATCCCTTGAAGGTGATCCTCACGAATTACCCGGAGGGCGAGGTCGAAGAGATCGAGGCGGCGAACTTCCCCGACGAGCCGGGGCGCATGGGCTACCGCAAGATTCCTTTCTCGAAAGAACTCTATATTGAGCGCGCCGACTTCATGGAAGATCCGCCCAAGAAGTTTTTCCGCCTGGCCCCGGGACGGGAAGTGCGTCTGCGCTGGGGTTACTTTATTAAATGTGAAGAAGTGATCAAAGACGACAGCGGCAAGATCACAGCTTTGCATTGTAGCTGGGATCCCGAGACCAAGGGCGGCAACGCCCCGGATGGTCGCAAAGTGCGCGGCACCATCCACTGGGTCAGCGCGGCCCACGCGGTCGACGCGGAAGTGCGCCTGGTGGATCGTCTGTTTCTGAGCGAGAAGCCCGGTGGTGAGAACATGAAAGACGATTTGAATCCGGATTCACTGAAGATAGTCCAGGCCAAGCTGGAGCGAAGTTTGGGCAAGGCCGAGGCGGGAGAACGCTTTCAGTTTGAGCGCCAAGGTTATTTCTGTGCCGACCCGATAGACCACGCCGACGGGCGCCCTGTCTTCAATCGCACGGTGCCGCTCAGGGATTCCTGGGCCAAAATTGCCAAACAGCAGCAAAATCAGCCGAAGAAGAACAAGAACAGGCAAAAGAAGAAGAAGAAAAAGCAAGCCCAAGAACCGACCTGATTTTCCCCCTTGGCACATGGGCTTAGTTAGTCAAAACCAATCCGGCGCGTCATTTCGGTTTGGAGTCGCCTCTGGTTCATGGTTCTGTCATGTAGTAGAAAAACCTCAAATCTCCCAACAAGGGAATAGGGCGTAATAGAATACGTGAGGAGGAGAAGAGAATGTTTCGCAGGACGGTATCGTTCCTTGTTTGTGTTCTGGTTCTTTCTCTCGCAACCGCCTGCAAAGAGGGCTCGCGAAGGAGCACCGAAGACGCGATCTCGAAAAGCGTCCGCAAAAGCACACCGAGTGCTCACCACCCTCAGATCGAAACCGCCCGAAACGTCGTGGAGTGGCTAGCTACCGGTGAATTCGAGCACTTTCGCCAGACATTCGACCAAGCCATGCGGGAGGCGTTCCCCGACGATGCAGCGGTCGCGAAATGGTGGCGCGGAGTGGTCGTGCAGACCGGCAAATTCAGGAAGCACTTCGGTGCCACCCGAAAGTCGAAGGGCCGAAAGTCGAAGGGCCGAAAGTCGAAGGGAGAGCGTGCGATGGTCATTGTCACCTCTGTATTCGATTATGCTCCGCAGGATGTTCTGCTGTTTTTCAACGCCAAGGGGGAGATCGCGGGGCTCAAAGTGAGCGCCAGCACCAACCCAAAAGTGCGACCACAGACCCCCAGGCCGCCCTTTCCATACTCAGCCCAAGAAGTCCTCTACGACAACCCCAAGAGCGGCACCAAGATCGCCGGCACCCTCACCGTTCCGGCCGGTAACGGTCCTCACCCTGCGGCGCTCTTGATCTCCGGCTCAGGGCCCCAGGACCGCGACAATACGATGTTCGGGCACAAGTCCTTCTTGCTGATCGCCGACCACCTGAGTCGAAAGGGAATCGCAGTGCTTCGGGTCGACGACCGCGGCGTGGGCGGCTCGACTGGCGATCCCTCTCAGGAAACTTTGGAGCTCATCGCCACCGACGTCGAAGCAAGCCTGGCGTTTCTCAAGAGCCAGAAGCCGATCGACCCCAAACGCATCGGCCTGATAGGACATAGCGTCGGAGGCATAGTCGCGCCCATCGTCGCGTCGCGCTCGGCCGACGTTGCCTTCGTGGTTTCACTCGCTGGTCCCGCCGCCAGCGGCGTGGAGATCCTCCCGGTCCAGGTGCGTGCGCTACTCGAGTCTCGGGGCCTGCCAAAGGACGTCGTTGCCGGCATCGTCGCAGCCCACGAAAAACTGGCGCCGCTGATCGCCGCAGACGCTCCCGAGAGCGAGCTGAAGCCAGCCGTTGCGGCGCTGGTGAAGGCAGCCCGGCGGACGCTGCCGAAGAAGGTAAGTCCCCAGGTCGAGGAAGCCATCCTGAAGCAGCTGAAGAAGCAAGTGTTGGGGCCCTGGCAACGATCATTCGCCAAATCCGACCCGGCCAAGTACCTCAGTCAAATCACCGTGCCGATCCTGGTCATGTTTGGTGAGAAGGACGTCGTCGTGCCGGCAAGTCTCAATCTCGACCGGGCGAGACAGGCGCTCGGCAAAGTTGAGAACAAGAGTGTTCGGCTGGAGAAGCTGCCCGGCCTCAATCACTTGTTTCAAAAAGCGGAGACCGGCGCGATAGACGAGTATGTCCTTCTCACCGACACTTTCGACCAGGGCGCCCTCGACCTGATGACCAGCTGGCTGCTCGAGACCGTAGGACTCGCGCCTTGATGAGGCACCTCCGTGCCGATCGACCACGCCGCGCTCGACCGGTCTTCAACCGCACGGTGCCGCTTCGGGATCTGGGCGTCAGCACATGGGTAGAAAATGCTGGTACCAAGCATCCGGTGCCAGCAGGATCTGCATGCCGAAGCCCCCTGATTCGGGTCGGGTGGGATCCGGCGGTCGCACCCACATGACGCGGCCGATGAGCTCGATGGGGCTCTTTTTGAAGTCCACCTGAAGCAAGAGGCGAGGGCAGGTGTCGGGCGGCTTGTCGGTGGCCACATAAACTCCATGTGGACCGATGTTGCGGGTGGTTCCGTTCTTGCCCATCTCCCTTCGGCTTTGGCCGAAGGTTACGGGCAGATGAAGTGGAACCCGTGAAAGTCCATGGCGGTTGTTGGTCGGCAGAGACATGGCTTACCCCTTTGGGTTTGGGGTTGGGGTGCACACTCTGTGGGTGCCTGTCGCACTTTTCATGATAGCACAGCTGTCAATTCCAGGGAAGGGGGGAAGATCAGGCAAGAGAAATATGATATTCTGACGCCCGGCGGTCGGATTCTCCGGGGGATTGGAGGCCAGGACATGTACTTGCGGGTTCGTGATTTCGGACGATTCGGACTTTTGGTGTCGTTTTCTCTGATGGCTTCGAGTGGCTGCTTCAATCCGGCCGAACCGGACAAGGCGCAGAATCAGCAGCCGGTGGTCTACGGCGACGACAATCGCATCGATGTTTACGACTACCCGGATGCGCTTTGGGCCCAGGCTGCTTTAGACGAAACCGTGGCGCTCATCGACAGTTCGGCCGTGGACCTGAGCAACCCCGATGATGTGCTGATCACCGGGGAGACCCTGCAAAGCTACATAAGCCTGTGTTCCGGTGAGCTCTTCGCCAACCAGCTCACGGCGGCCCATTGTTCGGGCACCCTGGTGGACACGGATTTGGTTTTGACCGCGGGTCACTGCATGGCCTCAAGTTGGGATTGCGACGATACCCTCTTCGTTTTCAACTACGCCATGGAAGACGCCAACAACCTGCGAACCATCACCGGAGACGATGTCTATTCTTGTGCAGAGATCGTGGTGCAGTTGGAGACCGCTACCGTCGATTATGCGATCGTGCGTTTGGACCGGCCGGTGGTGGGCCATAGCCCGGCTCTGGTGGATACCGCGGCGTCGGCTTTGCCCGATGCCACCGAGTTGCTCGTCATGGGCTGCCCCTCGGGGCTGCCGATCAAGATCGCGGGCGATGCCTATGTGCGAGATGGACGCCCGGCTGATTTGGACTATTTCGTGGCCAACCTGGATACCTTCGGCGGCAACTCGGGTTCGGGCGTTTACCGTGCCGATACGCGGGCCCTGGTGGGCATTTTGGTGCGAGGGGAGGTGGATTATGTACGTCAGGGCAACTGCTATGCCGTGAACGTTTGCGACATGGACGCCTGCCGTGGCGAAGACTCCACTTACGCCTTTCGGGCCATCGACGATTTGTGCAACACGGTCACCGATTCAGCCCTTTGTTCCTGCGGCGACGGTACCTGCGATGCCCTGGCCGGGGAGGACACGATTACCTGTATTGCCGACTGTGGCACGAGTTGTGGAGACGGGGCGTGCAATGGCGATGAAAGCCCATTGAACTGCACCGATGACTGCGGTACCTGCGGGAACCTGGTTTGCGAGGCCGAAGAGATGGCGGCCGGAGACTGCTGCGTCGATTGTGGTTGCGGCGGGGGGCTGGTTTGCTTGGGCAATCAGTGCGTGCCCGACCCCGGTGAGGGCGAAAGCTGTGCCGACCCCTTTGTCATCGAAGCCACGGGCACCCAGGTCATCAACGGCGACAACCTGGATTCGACCAACAACTCGGTGGGCATTTGCGCAGGCGAGGTGGGTTCGGGTGAGGGCAACGAGGTGGTTTTTTCCTTCACCGCGGATCAGCAGGTCGACCTGGTGGCCGAGGTCAGCGGATACGACACGGTTTTGTATTTGCGTTCGGACTGTGAGCTCGCCACCAGCGAACTGGGCTGCAACGACGACGCCGATCCGCCTGGGGAGTTTGGTTCCCACCTGGAGCTGAATGATCTGCCGCCGGGCACCTACTTTTTGTTTGTCGATGCCTATCAGGAAAATTCCACCGGCAGTTACAGTCTGACCGTGACTTTTTCCTATGACGATCTCTGCCCTGATGGAGATGACGACGGGGACGGGGTTTGCAACGGAGATGACGGCTGCCCCGATGATCCGGGCAAGAGTGAACCCGGTATCTGCGGTTGTGGGGTGGCGGATACGGATACGGATGGGGACGGTACGGCGGACTGTGTGGATGGATGCCCCGATGATCCAGAGAAGACGGAACCCGGCATTTGCGGCTGCGGTGTGGCGGATGCGGATACGGATGGGGACGGCACGGCGGACTGTGTGGATGGATGCCCCGATGATCCAGAGAAGACGGAGCCCGGCATCTGCGGCTGTGGGGTTGTGGATGCGGATACGGATACCGATGGAGATGGAACGCCGGACTGCGTGGATGGCTGTCCCGATGACCCCGGCAAGACCGAGGCGGGCCTCTGCGGCTGTGGGGTCTCTGATACGGATGCCGATGGAGATGGAGCGCCGGACTGCGTGGATGGCTGTCCTGCGGATGTGGACAAGACGGAGGCAGGCCTCTGCGGTTGTGGGGTCTCGGATACGGATACCGATGGAGATGGAACGCCGGACTGTTT
>JAUVAM010000629.1 GCA_030591745.1 Deltaproteobacteria bacterium | reverse complement strand
GGAAATCACTTCGACGAAACGCAAGAGCTCGGGACGCACGGGCAGTCCGTCCATGCGCCCGATGCGGTATGCGATCACCCGGCCGCCGGCCTCTTCACTCCAGGTCAGGCTTGGGGCCCGAAGCGCGTTGGTACCGGGGGCGGGAGCGGCCAGAAGAGTCAGGCGCATTTGGCCCCGATCTTCCGGTTCCAGATCCGCTTGCAAAACGCGATAACGGTCGACAAAGCGTCGAACCACCCGGTTGCGTTCCACCCGAGTCAGGGCGTGCTTGACTCCCCTTGCGTATCGGCGCCATTCATCTGCGTGGGCGGATCCGGCCGGGGCACCGCTATCGGCCTGAAGAAACAGCCGCAACTTGACCCGCGCCGGCAAGTTCAGACGCGACCAGGCCGCGGGAGGTGCCAAGGTCATTTCGGCACCCACCTTGCCCTCACGGGCGCAGGCGTCCAGCTTGAGATTCAACAAACGCCAACGCGCGAAAGACCTCATGCCGGACCAGCGACGCAGTTGTTCTTTGCAGTCGGTCACCTGCAAGCCATGCTCCGCGCAATCGTCTGCAACCTGGGCCCACAACAAGCCCGGCAAGGCCATCAAAGTCAGAAAAAAAAGCAATTGCATCGCACGCATGACGGCACCATAGCCCATGCCGTACCGACGTTCCAGCCCCGTGACAATTCAGTCTTCTTCTTTGGGTATCTGCCCGCGCTTGATTCGACAGTAACCGAAAATCAGAAAAGGGACGATCATCAGGGCGGCCACGGGCAGCCAGAAACCCCAGCTCTTGCGGGACTGAATGCTGCTCATCAGCTTGAGGGCTTTTGCATGTTTGGGCTGCTGCGCCAAAAGAACCGAAAGTTCGACCTCTGCCAAATCCTGATCACTCATGGCGAAGTGGGATTCAGCCAGCTTGAATCGCACCACCACATCCTCGGGATGACCTTCGGTCCAGGCCTTCAGGATCACGATGGCTTCTTCGATCTTTTTCAAGTAGCTCAGGGACCGGGCCAAGTAGATGTGGGCAGCTCGATGCCCAGGCTCCAGTGCCAGCATCTGGCGAAAAATCCCCTCGGCCCGCACCGGATCCAGGTAATGCTCGGTGAGATACAGTTCGCCCAAGGTCTGCCAGGCCTCCAGGGAATCAGGATAGGCCTCGGTGGCCTTGCGAGCCCAGTCCGCCGCCTTGGGAATGTCCTGCAAACCGGCCAAGGCCCTGACCCGGCCAAGATAAGCAGCCAAAACCTTGGCCTTGGGCTCTTTGAGAATTACCTGGCTGTATGCGTTCAGGGCGTGTTGGAATTTTTTCTCAGCGAGGTAAGCATCTCCCTGCTTCAGGCTCAGCTCACGAACATAGTCCTCGGCCGCAACCTGTGAACAAACACCAACAACCAGCAGCAACACCAGCAATCGACTCATGAAGGACTCCCATCCTAAAACTTCAAACGCAACGGCACTTCGAGGCTCTTGGTTTGTCTTTCCCTCAATTTGTTGCTGTGGCCGAACCGAATTTATATCTTTTTAGCTCTTTTTTGGAACCAATCCCAAAACGCTTCTGCTTCATCATTTTTGAATTCGAGCAAACTAAACCTGTCGTTGAACGCAATTGTTACTTTGTTTTTCTTTTTATGAACCCACGAAATATTCTCGACATTGATTAGGCAATTATCAATCTGAATAATCTCCATTTTGCCCTCCACGCTTTGTTGCCTTAATTGACATTCCCATCCTCAAGCTTCAAGCGCAACGGCACTTCGAGGCCATGCTTTTCCATCAAGTCCGCCTGACCCAAAACTTCCCGTACGGGTCCATCCGCCACAATGCGGCCGGCGTCCAGCACCAGGCAGCGCTCGCAAACTTGTAACACGAGATCGAGATCGTGAGAAGCCACGAAGACCGTGTCCAGGGATCTGAGCAAGGCGATCAGTTCTCGACGTGCACGCGGGTCCAGGTTGGCCGCCGGCTCGTCCAGCACCCAGATGGACGGGTTCATGGACAGAACCGTCGCCAGGGCGGCCCGGCGACGTTCACCGTCGGACAAATGATGAGGAGAGCGATCTTCAAAGCCCTTCAGGCCCATGCGCTCCAGAGCCTGGATGGCCGATTGCCGGGCTTGCTCGTGGTCTTCGCCCATGTTCAAGGGGCCGAAGGCCACGTCGTCCACCAGGGTGGGCATGAAAAGTTGATCATCCGGATCGGCAAACACCATGCCCACCTGGGAACGCACCCAAGCCATATGCTCTTTGCTGATCGGTCGCCCCTTGACCTTGAGTCGCCCCTGCCCCGTCAACAAGCCGTTCAAGTGCAGCAAGAGGGTGGACTTGCCGGCCCCATTCGGGCCCACCATGCCCACCTTTTCACCCTGTGCAATCTGAAACGAAACCTGATGCAAGACCTGCCTGTCGGCTTCGCCTCCATGGCCGTGGTAGGCGAAATCCAAACCCTCGACTTCCAAGGCCCAATCCGACCCGCTCACAATTGGCCTCCAAGAATCAAAGCCCCCAACAAAACGCCCGAAAACATCAGAACCGCGACGCCTGCGAAGCGTGTATCGCCGGGGGACCAGACCAGCCGCCCCAGGGTTCTCACCCGACCATCAAAACCCCTGGCCAACATGGCGTGATGCACCCGATCCGCCCGCTCCAGGGTGCGCAG
>JAUVAM010000177.1 GCA_030591745.1 Deltaproteobacteria bacterium | reverse complement strand
GTCGTGGGTCTTGGGGTGTACATTTGGAACGTAGAGCTGATGGGGGAGGTGACAGGCCTGCTCAAGGGCATCCGGCCCGAGCTGCCCCTGGTTCTGGGCGGGCCGGAGATGATCGCGGTCGATGATTTACCCGCCTGGGCACATCAGGCTGATTTTGTCGTGTCCGGCGAAGGGGAGTTGGTCTTTGCCGGTCTTTGTGACGATTTGTTGGCCGGCAAGATGCCGGAGGGCAAGTTCCGACAGGGTCGCGTCGATGATTTGTCCCTTCTGCACATGCCGTACGCCGAGTATACGGAAGAGGATATCGCCCAGCGAACGCTTTACGTCGAGAGTTCCCGCGGATGTCCCTATGGTTGCGAGTTTTGCCTTTCCAGCCTGGATCGCAAGGTGCGGCGTTTTCCCATGGCGCAAGTCTTGGGGGCTTTGGAGGAGCTCTGGCGTCGAGGCGCCCGTTCTTTCAAGTTCGTGGATCGCTCATTGCATCTGGCAGAGAGTGAAGAACTTTTGGATTTCTTTTTGAAACGGCGTGATGAGCCGGGCCTCTTCGTTCATTTTGAGTTGGTGCCGGAGGCCCTGGAAGAAAACATGCTTGAGGCACTTTCTGACTTCTCACTCAATAGCTTGCAACTCGAAGTCGGTGTGCAAAGTTTCAACCCAGAAGTCTGTGCCCGCATTGGGCGAAAGATCTCCGCCGACAAGGTAGAGCAAGCACTGCTCGTTTTGCGCGAACAGACCCAGGCCCATATCCACGCCGACCTGGTGCTCGGCTTGCCGGGGGAGACTTGGGAATCCATCAAGGACAGCTTCGACAGACTACTCGGCTTGGGGCCCCATGAAATCCAAGTGGGCATCTTGAAGCGCCTGAGGGGCGTAGCCATCGCCCGTCATGATGAGGCATTCGGCATGGTCTACCGTGATCGCGCCCCTTACGATGTGCTGCAAACAGCCGAGCTTTCTTTTGCACGGATGCAGCGCTTGAAGCGTTTCGCGCGTGGGTTTGAGCGAATGGTCAACAGTGGAAATTTTCATTCCTCGGCGGCCAGGCTGCTCGAAGGGCCCTCGGCCTTTGATGCTTTCATGGCCTTTTCCGACTGGCTTTTTGAGCGGACCTTGCAGGACGTAGGCATGTCCATCAGCCGAAAAACCGGCATGATCTTCGACTACCTGACCGAAGTGCTGGGTATGGATGAATCCGAGGCGGCAGGCGGTCTCGCGGCGGATTTCGACAGACTTGGGCGCAAAAAAGGCCTACCCGAAAAAGTTCGCAGGTGGGCCGGTTTGTAGAGGGTTTATTTTTTCTCCTTACTTACAGCTTGACCCCATTTGTAGATGGCGGCCGCGAGGGATTTGAGGTCGACGGGTTTGGAAACATAGTCATTCATGCCGGCCGCCAGGCAGCGTTCTTTGTCCTCCCGCATGGCCCGTGCTGTCATGGCGATAATGGGAATGTCCTGATTGATCCTTCTTCTGCCCTTGCTTCGGATAAGGCGGGTCGCTTCCAGGCCGTCCATTTCGGGCATTTGGATATCCATCAGCACGAGATCGTAGGGTCTGTGCTCCAGGGCCTCCAATGCTTCTTTTCCGTTGGTTACCGCATCGGCGCTCAGTCCCAGCTTGCGTAACATGCCCAGGGCGACCTGTCGGTTCGTGAGGTCGTCCTCGGCCAATAAAATGCGGAGCGTTGTTGTTTGGTTTTCGGTGATTTGCGGCGTCCAATTCTCAAGCGCAGTCTCGCCTTTAAGCGGAGGCCGGGGCCGCTTTGGTTCCTGGTCTTGTTTGTCTAAACGGAGGCTGAACCAGAACTCCGAGCCTGGGCCTTCCTGGTTCGGCGTGGGATTGGGCGCCGGGCTCAGAAGGCCGATTTCTCCGCCCATTTGCTGGACCAGTTGCTTGGAAATGGCCAGGCCCAGGCCCGTCCCGCCATGTTTGCGCGTGGTGGATGCGTCGGCCTGGGTGAATTTGTCGAAAAGAATTCTTTGTTTTTCGGGCGGGATGCCTGGCCCCGTGTCGCGTATCGCAACACGTAGCAAAAGATCTGTTTTGCTTTCTTCTGTTTTGTCGATTCGCACGGCGATTTCGCCAAGTTGGGTGAACTTGATTGCGTTGCCCGTGAGGTTGGTGAGTATTTGCTGAAATCGCCCAGGATCGCCTTTGAGAAAATTGGATACCTCCGGGGCTACTGAAATGCTGAAGCCCAGGCCTTTCTCCTTGGCCCGAATGGACATGATTTTGGCCCATTCTTTCATCAGTACGCCGAGGTCGAAGTCCATCACTTCCAGATCCAGTTTTCCGGCTTCGATTTTGGATAAATCCAAAATGTCGTTGAGCAGGCGAAGCAGGGAATTGGCACTCGATTGGAGGATCTCCGCGAAGTGTCGCTGCTCAGGTTCGAGGTCGGTATCCAGCAACAGATGGGTCATGCCGATGATGCCGTTCATGGGCGTACGGATTTCGTGGCTCATATTGGCCAGGAATTCGCTTTTGGCTGCATTGGCCTTTCTGGCCAAAACGGCCATGTTGTTGGCTCGTTCCGTGGTTTCCCGGAGGTCTGAATTGATTTGAAGCAGTTGGGCCTTGGCGCGCCTGCGCTCGGTTTCAGTTTTCAGCCGGGCGACGATTTGGGCGATGATCTGTCCACTGATCCGCAGCAAGTGGATGTCGTCCTGGTCCCAGGAGCGAAGGCTTCGCACCGCATCAAAGCCGATATAGCCCAGAGGGGATGCCTGGGCCTGGATGGGCACCAAAACCAGGGAACGAATGTCCTGTGCCAGAAAGTGCTCGCGCTCTGATGCTGCCTCCACCGGCATGGACAAAACGTTCGGGATGTTGATGACCTGATCCGCGCGGATTTGTTCCGCCAGCCAGGGTTCCTCTCTTTCGACGTGGATGGCCTGCAGGCTGGCGATTTGGGGTTCTATGCCCGCCGAGCACCATTCATGCGTATTGTCCACCCGTTGGCCGTCCTCATGCCACATGAAAACATAGGCCCGATCCGAGCCTGTGATCTCGCCGATTTCAGCCAGCGTATTTTCGACCACCGATTGCATTTCGCTATTGGGACGCGCCACGGCTTGCATCGCAAAGCGGCTGACGGCCTTTTCGAAATTCGAGCGGCGGCGCAAAGATGCCTCGCTGCGCAACTGGGATGTCCGCAGGTGGATGACGCGCGCCAACTCCACGAGCAGATCGATTTCAATTTGCTCAAAGGGCGTGTCGCTCCGGGTTCGGCTGGCTGAGATGTAACCATCCGGGCTGTCGGCTGAGCCAAAAGGCACAAGAAGAAGGTTTTGGATGTCATGTTTTTCAAGTAATGGGCCGAAGCTGTCTTTTGCGAATGCGGGCAAGTCGTGGACTGAAAGCACAAAAGAGGGAAGGCTCAGCAGTTTGTCGAAAAACGCAGTAGGCACATCTTGCTCGATCGCTTCTTTGACACCGCTTGCGCACCATTGGGCCGAGAGCCCCAGCAACTGCCTGTCTTCCGAATGGGCCCAGAAGGTGTTCCGGTCGGAGCCGATGGCCGGTCCGGAGATTTGCAGTAAACGCCGTATCATCTCATCGGTGTCTTGGCTTTCCAAGGCGATGCGCCAAATGTCGACTCGCGCTGTGTCGATGGGGCCGAGTGACCGGGGCTTTTGATCTGATGAATGCAGTGAATTCTCCTTCTTTAATTAATCAGGATATCACAATGGGAAAAAAATTGGATTGGCTCTATTCTTGAGTGCTAAAGATCACTGGAGCGAACCAAGCCCAGGCGGGAAAAATGACAGAAGAAGCGAAGACGAAAAGGGAAGACTGGCGGGATTTGTTTTACCTCAACAGCTATGTCTCTTTGAGTCTGGTCGACAGGGTCATCGAGCGCCGGGAGGTTGTCTGGATTAAACGCAACCTGGCAAGCCAGGGCAAGAGTTACCTGGAACCTCGCATGAGCGAGATCATCAAATGCGGGGGCTGCGACCCCGAGGAGCTCAATGATCTGGTGGCGCGGGCCGCTCGCGAACTGACCATCGGCGAGAAACGACGATTCATCTACAACATGGCCCAGCTTTTTCAGTCCAAGGGGACTTTGAGTGAGGTGGAATACGAAAGCATTCTCGATCTCTCCGAAAAAATTGGTGTACCGGAGACCGAGGCGGACGCCATCGTTCACTCGGTATACGACATCAACAATACATTTTTCGCCATCATGGGGCTCTTGACGACCGGCGCCGTTCTTTACCTCGGCGCCGTGGTGATCGTGCCTTTGGTCATCGCCATTTTTATCAGCATGATCATCAACAAGGTCGAGAGTATCATCGTCAAGGCGGTCTCTATTCATCGCTTTCGATGGTTGACCAAGCTCGCCGCCATGACCCTTATTTTGAGCGTGATTTTCGGCCTGGTGATGGCGGCGGTGGTCTCGGGCAAGGACATCGCCAAGCGCTATCCTTTTTATGAGCAAAAGATCGAGCTGGCCTTGCAGGACTCGGTCGCCGCACAGGAAGTCATCAATTGGCTGGATGAAAACGAGGCCCTGGAGCAAATCAAAGATTTGCCTATCGCAAGCTCGCTAAGCAAGTTCTTGGGTTCTATTGTATCCCTCATGGCGTATTTTTTGTTGGTGGTGGTTTTTACCGGCTTCTTGGTCTTCTCTTCCTCTTCTTTTACCGGCATTTTGCAGGAGATGAACGACAAGATCGGCGCCTACATGGTCATCAAGACCCTTGTGAGTTTGGTGACAGGTCTTTTTGCCTATGGGCTTTGCTGGGCTTTTGGGGTTGATTTCGCGTTGTTCTGGGGCATCTTGGCCTTCTTGCTCAATTTCATTCCCAGCGTCGGTGCCATCGCGGCCACATTGCCGCCCATCCTGCTGGCCATGATCCAACTTGATTCCTGGACCGCCATCGTGGCCCTGATTATCTTGTTCATCGTGATCAACGTGCTTCTGGGGCAGGTCGTCGAACCCAAGCTCATGGGCAAGACCCTGGCCATTAAGCCCCTGGCCATCTTGCTGGGTTTGATTTTCTGGGGCTTTTTGTGGGGCATCCCCGGCATGTTTTTGGCCACGCCCCTGATGGTCCTGCTTCGCATCCTGGCGTCCTACTTCAATTTCAGCCGCAGCTTCGAGCGCTTGCTTGCGGCCGAGCCGGGATGAGGCTAAAATCGACTGAGTTGTTTCAATATGGAGGTGCCACCCGTGATGCGTATTTTTTGGTCGATTTCGTATGTCTTGTTTCTTTTCTCCCTTGTGGCGTGTGACGGCGAGCCGTCTAAGGTCGCGGGAACGCTTGAGCCGCCCAATATCCTGGAGCCTGGCAAAGACGACGGAATCGGTGATTTGGTCAATATGCATGGTCGGATTTCATTCGGCGGCGAGGTTTTTGGCGAGTTCGTGGAGGACGACCAACTTGAGGGCTGGTTTTTCACGGCTAGCGCCGGCTCCGTCATCACCGCGGACAACAGCAATTTGGGCACCAGTCGAAATTTGGACTCCACTCTTTTCCTTTATGGGCCAAAGCGAGACGACGGGTTCTACGGCTCCGAGGCGCTGGCCTTTGACGATGATTCCGGCTGGGGTTACCATGCCCGAATCAAGGATTTCACAATCCCCGCGGATGGAGAATATTTGATCGTGATGGGGACTTTTATGAATATCGATCGAGGGCGTTACCGTCTCGCCTTGCTTTGCAATTCCGCCTCCTGTCTGCTCCCGTTTAAGGACATCCTTGTCGACAAGGACGAGTTGTTGACAGGAGAAGGCAACGAGTCGGATGACTTTACCGTGAGACTTACGCAGGAGCCCGAAAGCCACGTCACGGTTTGGGTCTTGAGCTCCAACCACGACGAGGCTTGTGTTTATCCGCAAAAACTTCTTTTTTGTGCGCCGGGCTTTGAAGAGACCGACAACGGTTGTACGCCTTTGGAAGAGGGCTTCGTTCGGGATACGCAACATTGGAAACGGGTGGCAAGCGTCATGGTCACCGGTGTGAACGATTATGTTTCTGATGGAGACGAACCTTACACCCTGGATTTCGAGGTCGTGAGCGAAGATTCGGAATACGCAGAGGCTGCACCGGAAAGTATTCCCTGCGTGAATTTAGATATGGACATGGAATTGGGTTCCAGCGGCATGGCCTGGTTGTTGGATGAAGAGCTTTGCGCTGCGTTGTTGCCCTTGGTGGATGGACATCGGGCTTATGGATATTTGGGCCAGAACAGCGCAAGGACCATCATGTTTTCGGCGGTTGACCTGCACGATGACCTGGTGGAGAGCATCTACAATGGCGTCACCACCCGCCTGCCGAGGGATATCTCGCAGGCCTATGCTCAAGGCTTCAATTCCGAACACACCAGGCCCCAGGCTCAGTTCGATAAATTGGAGCCGATGAAATCGGATTTGCACCATGACTTTCCCACCGATGCCCGAAATAAATCGATTCGATCGAACTACGATTTCGGCATGACCTATAATCCCTATGCCACCAGTTCAGTCTTGGGTGCCAGTTCTGGAGAGGGGTCGGCCAAAGTCTATCAAGTCCGTCCCGAGCGGCGAGGGGACATTGCCCGGGCGCATTTTTACATGGCGGTGAGGTATCGGATAACTTATATTGAAGGCCTGCTTTTTGATGATGATATGGACTCATTTAATGGCTGCATCAATGACTTAGAAGAGGAAGTCCTTCGGGCATGGCATGAGAGCGACCCGGTGGATGAGTTGGAAAGATCGCGGAACAACCGCATTCAAGCCTACCAGGGGAACCGAAATCCCTTTGTCGACTGGCCTGAGCTGGTCGAGCAGATCTCAGATTTTTGAGTTGACGGGGCCTTGGGCGGCCACATATGGTGTGCCCCATGAGTTCCATGCCAAAAATTTTGATTACGGGTGCCCCCGAAAGCGGAAAGACTGATTTGATTAAGGCCATTGTGGAAACCGTGGCCGGTATTGAGGCTGCGGGCGTGGAGCCGGCTGGAATTCTGAGCCTTTTGCGAAAAGACAAGAAGGGAAAGCCGGAGCTCGTACTCAAAGCCATGGACGGTCGCGAAGTCGTTTTCGCCACCTACGGCAAAGGTCGAGGCAATCGAGTGGGCAAGTTCCAGGTGGAGCCGGATGCTTTCGAAGAGCTGGCCCTGGATGCGCTTTCCTTCAAGGCGGATAAAAACCTCTATGTCATCGATGAAATCGGGCCCATGCAGACCATGTCCCGGATTTTCTCCGAGACCGCCAAGATGCTTTTGAAGAAGGACCAGGTGGCGGTCATCGCCAGCGTATCCAAGCAAGGCCGGGGATTCATTCGCGAGGTCAAGCGCATGCCTGGTTTGGATACCCACGAGGTCACTGAGGCCAACTTCGACGAACTTTTAGAGACCCTCAGCAAGAAGC
>JAUVAM010000165.1 GCA_030591745.1 Deltaproteobacteria bacterium | reverse complement strand
TTCGCGACGCTCCTGCTGCCGTCAAGCAACAGTTCGAATGACAGGGAAGATGGTCGGCGTATGTTCGATTTTTGATTTTCTTCAGATCTGAAAAGAAATTTTCCCTGTCTATCAACTCGATCCCCGCATTTGAGCTTCAATCGACGACGAACTCTGAAACCGTCTCGATTTTCGTCAAATCAAGCTCCCCTCTATTGCTTTGCGCAACGTGCGTCGGAAAATCGTCAAAGATTACGACAACCGTGCCTCCGTCCCTCTTCAACAAGAGCAGTTGATCAGGGCCTCCAAGTGGTGTATTTTCATGTCCTTGCAAGCAGGAGGAGCAAAATGAAACATACGATGGTTACGATGTTGTTGTAGTTCGCGGTCTTGGCCACGGCGCTGGGTGCCTGCAAATCGTACACTCTGTTAAGCCAGGCGGACCAACAAGCCATTGAAAAGGGCCATTTTGACAAGCGCTTGTATCTGAAGCAGTCATTTTTTGCAGGGCCTTTCTTTGCTTACGACGACCGACTTTTGATCTCCGAACGGGCCTTTGATGAACGCGTGCTCATCCAGGGTGTGAGCGGGGATCCCATCCTGCCATCCAAGACAGATCACGTCCTGCCCATGGGCACGGCCATGCTTATCAAGCGGGTCGAGTTTCCTACTTCCGCGGCCATCTCCGATCGCAAGCTCAAGTCCCCACGCCACTTCGTCTGGGTATACCTGGAGAAGGTGGAAGGCGACACCCCAAAACCCTACGTGCTGGTGCTCACACAAGAGTTCCGCCGCGTAAAGCAATTTGACTCGGCCTTGGCTACTTTTTTGGTCAAGGAAGATCCAAGGGGAGCCTTTGCATCTCGCCTGCCGGAAGTATTGGAGGCCATCGACAAAAAGAAAATCGTGCGAGGCATGCGGGCCGACGCCCTGATGCGCTCAAGGGGCTATCCGGACAAAATCTCGCGAAAGAGCATTTCGGGCGCGCGGATCGAAAACTGGACCTACGCATCCAAACGCAAGGTCGTCTTGAAAAACGATGTGGTGCAATCCTGGGAGGGCTTTCCGGATGTACCGGCCCCCGAGAGTGACGCAGGTGCTGCGACTCCAGCGAATCCATCATCGGAAGGAGGCGCTTCGTGAAACAAAAAGGGCTTTCTGTCTTCCGGCAATTCTGTGTTTGCGCGACTGCGGCCTCATTGTTGCTGGCCTGCGACCTGGGCGATATGAAGCCTGGCGGCGGCATGAATCTGAGCTTTGCGCGCCAGGCCTTGGACAGCCCCTGTCCCGAAACATGGGTCGCCGACGCGAACCCGCCCACCCTGAGTCGACTGGACATCCGCCTCTTGACCAGCACGGGAGAACTGCACTTCAAAAAATCCATCGAATTGAGTGGTGGGGACAATGTCATCATCGACGGCATCGATCCGGCCTATGATTTGACCCTGGAAGTGGTGGGCGTCGAAAGCGGCACACCGACATGGCGAGGTGCCAGCCAACACATCAATATCACAGAGGGCCGCAATGCCTTCGCGGACGTTTTCCTGACTACCATGGAAGACATGTCCTGCTCCATGCGCCCCCTGCATCAAGCTCGTTCTTTCACGACAGCCGCCCCCCTGGGCGACGGCCGCATTTTGATCGTGGGCGGTGTGAGTGCGTTGTCGGCAGACGGCTGCGGCCCAGGCTGCACTCAAGGCCAAGCCACCGCAGCGGTGGACGTTTTCGATCCGGGCACAGGCACCATCTACCCAGTTGCGGCTTTACATGACCCCCGTGCCCTGGCAACCGCCACCCCTTTGCCGGACGGCAGCGTCCTGGTGGTGGGGGGGGCCAGTCGCGTACAGTTGGACCCAGCTGGCGAGCTGCCGGTGGACGTCGACCCCGTGGACTTGGTCCCAAGCTTTGAGGTGTATCTTCCCGCCGAAGACCTTTGGATCAGAAAGCCCTTGCCTGAGGGCGAGGGTCGGGTTTTCCATAGCGCAACCGCCCTGGACGACGGCAAAGTTTTGGTGGCGGGCGGCGGCGTGGGCGGCACCGAGGCCTTGGACACGGCCATCATCTTCGATCCCACAAATGAATCGGTAGGCGACTTTGTGGATGCCGGCACCCTGATGAATACTCCACGTTTGGGTCACGCGGCCGTACGGAATGAAGATGGCATGATCCTGCTCATCGGCGGCGCCATCCGCCCCACTGCCCAAGCAGTCGAGGAGTACGATCCTGTCGCCGATGTCTTCAACAACCGCGCGGTGTCGGGTCTCAACTATTTCTTTTGTTCCGCGGCCAACGTGCCCCTGCAGCCCAACAACATACTTGTCTCCGGGGGCATGCGCTTCGACGGGACCAACTTGCTGCCGCCCGAATCGAGCAACATACACGAATACAACAGCCAAGATGACAGCCAGACTGAACTTGAGTCGGGCATGGGCAGCCCCCGCTGGATGCACAAGGCAGAGGTTATTGTCGGCCAGGGAATCCTTCTTGCCGGTGGCTTTACTGATTTTCAAGCGCAGGCCACCGACAACCTGGAGCTCTTTGTTTCCAGCGATGGGCGATTGCATTCCGCGGGTCCTGAACGCCTATCCACACCTCGGGCGGGAAATGCTTCGCTGGTCCTAGGTGGTGCCCGCGTTCTTCTTGTGGGCGGGACCGATGGTTCAAGCTTGTTGGGTTCTGGCGAAATCTACACCGCGCAAACCGCGGAATAGGCGGAGGCCATCATGCGATTTGGCATCCAAACTTTTGGAAAAATGGCTAGCTCATCAATGATTCTTGCCCTCGCTCTGACTCTGGCTCCAGCCGTCCAAGCCGAGCAGAAAGTGGTCGGATTTGCCCTGGGCCGAGGGGGCGTCGCAGCCAAAGTGGCTGTTGATTTACAAACCGAGTTGCGGGCCCTTATCCAGATCAACAAGGGATTGACCAATCTGGACCTGGACAAAACCCTCGACGCCGCGGGCAGGCCTCGCAAAGCCGCAATCTCGGAAGGTCTCGAACTGCTGAAAAAAGGCAAACGCGCTTACGAAGAATTGGATCTGGAAGAAGCCCAGACCAAATTCGACTTGGCCCTGAAAAAATTCGAGTACGGCTACGGCTACCTTGCCGAGACCAGCCCAATGGTTGAAACGCTCATGTACCTGGGGGCCAGTTGGGTACTGATGGGCGAGGACACCAAAGGCAGCCAGTATTTCATGCAAGCGGCGGATCTCCCGGGACAAAAATCCATGGATCCCGACACCTTTCCGCCCAACATCCAGGATATTTTCAAAGCTGCAGCAGCCGAGGCCATGGGAGGAGCCAAGGGCAAAGTCTCACTGACCTCCACCCCCCAGGGTGCCGCCATCCTCGTAGACAACACCTATATGGGTGGCACCCCCCTGGAGCTCAACACCTTGCGTACCGGCGCCCATCTTATCCGTGCCGTCAAGGACGGATACAGACCCTGGGGAGGCAAGCTCTCGGTACCCAGCGACAAACTCAAACGCTTTTCCGTCAAACTCAAACCCGCGGCCAAGCATGCGGCCTTCTCCAAGCACTTCAAGCCCCTGACCGCCGAGGTATTTAAAGGCCCACCTGGCACGGCCACTCAGTCCCTGGCTGCTTTCTTGAAGGTTGAACTGGTTTTCGTAGTCACGGTGGAAGGCGGACCAGAGAGCCTTCAGGTTGTGGCCTACAAGTGCAATATGGAAACAGGCATGCAAGTAAATCGCTTCGAAGAATCCCTAGACAGCACAGCAGAAGACTACCCGGAAAAACGCAAGGCCCTGCTCGAAAAACTCATCGCTGGCGAGGAAGGTCAAGGCGCTGCTGATGCCGCCGCCATCCTGGCCGGAGAAGTACCAGGCGGCGACACAGGGACCGACACAGGTGGTGACACAGGTGGTGACACTGTGGCCGATGCGTCCGATGCCACGCGGAAGGATGCCGGAACCGACGTAAAAACAGAAGAGCAACGGGAAAAGGACCTGAGCGCCTCCATTAAAGAAGACGCCAAAAAGGCCCCATCAGACTCAGACGACGACGGATTCAATTGGGCCACCCTGCCCGAGAAGTGGTGGTTCTGGACAGCCGTGGGTGTGGTGGTGGTCGGCGCGGCCGTCGGTACCACGATAGCCCTGGTACCCAGCGAAGACCATACGGGTAGCTTGGTTATTGGGCTCCATTAGTTCTTGGATAGTCATAAGAAAATGACTTAATCCGACAGCGAGCATTCTGACACAAAACCGCGGGATAACCCTTAGCCCCCATGCCGAAGCCGGCCCAGCCCTGAGCCAATGGCTTACCATCCAGCTTGATCTTGAATTGACCATCCAGCACCGCAAACTCCAGCACCCGCTCGCCTGAAGCCAAATTCTGCTTCATCAGCAGGTCAGCTCCCTCGCCCTCCATCCAGACTCCGCTGCGCTCGATCCGAGCTGGTGACTCTGAACCCATCGGCATGCGCACCGAGAACCCCTCGCCCTGCTCATCCAAAACACCAATCCCAATCCAGGCCTTGCCATTTACGCCCAACAATGCGGGCGTCGCCGCAAGTCGCTTCTTCAGCCAATAATCGACGGAACGCTCTTCTCCAGCGACAGAGAACACGGCGGGTTCCACATCCATACGCAGCAACAAATGCAGTCCCTCGGGGGGCCGCGCATCACGGCCGAAAACAGCCCGCGCCGCCCGCTGGTTGATCGTAAGCTCTTCGCCACAGCTATCTTGTTTCAAAACCCCTTCCCCCAAAGACCACTGACCACCAATGAATCGCACAGGCAATGCAGGCAGAGTCGATCTCTTTGAGAAATCAAAACTGGCCCCCACGCGATTGGGCTTGCGCAGCATCGATGATGGGTGCAAAGACTGAACCCGGTAAGGATGCTTAACTGCAAAACCAAAGCCCTTGCCTTCAACCTTGAGCACAAGATCGCCAGGCTCCTCGTCAATCTCACCATGCAACAACACCCAGAAAACCGCTGCGGTGACGATCCCCAGCATCAACAAACCTGCCGTCCAGCTCAGTACAACCCAGGGAATTCGAAAACGGGATCTCGGCTTTCGAGGCGTGGCCGCCGGCTCTGGACCCTCCGCATTTGAATTGGCGGCACCATCATCATCGCTTTGCCTGGCTTCAGCGGCAGGCACCTTGTTCTGTTCCGCCATGCCTTCCTGGCTGCGGCCCATGATGGACTCCAGACTCGCAGCCACCAACCCTGCCCGCTGGGGTCGTCTATCCGGATCGAAATCCAGCATCTTCAACACCAGCTTATCCAATTCAGGATCGCTGCCGACCCGGTGTTTGCTGGGCGGGTCGAAGCGCCCCAAGGGCAACTCACCGGACACCATTTCATAAATCATAACGCCGAGTGAGTAAATGTCGGCTCGGCCGTCCACATGCTTTGCATCACGACGTTGTTCCGGGGCCATGTAGTTGACTGTGCCCATACTGACCTTGGTGCGGGTCAATTCCCATCTTCCTTTTTCATCCAGGATATTGGCCAGACCAAAGTCGGCCACCTTCAGCACCCCCTCCTTGGAAAACAGTACATTTTCAGGTTTCATGTCGCGATGGATAACGCCTCGCTGGTGAGCATGATCGATGGCCCCGCAAAGGACGACAAACATCTCAAGCACTTCATCGACGGGCTTTCTGCCTTCGTTGATCTTGTGACGCATGCTCGGCCCATCAACGAATTCCATGACAAAAAAGTAGACGCTGTCTACGTGCCCGCGATCGATGATGGCGGTGATATTGGGATGAGACATGGCGGCCAAGGAGGCCGTCTCTTTTTCGAAGCGCTTGATGAACGATCGATGGCGGGCCAAATCCTCGTTGAGCACCTTGATGGCCACGGTCCGATCCAGTGACAATTGCTTGGCGCGATAGACTTTGCCCATGCCCCCCTTGCCGAT
Source organism: Deltaproteobacteria bacterium (assembly GCA_030591745.1). Next base: position 1,683 of record JAUVAM010000165.1, on the reverse strand, counting down.
GACCTCATAAATCTCAAAACCCGGGATGGACAGACCCACGCCCCCCGTGAAGGTGTCCGAGTCTGCGGCCGGTGCTGCGGCTGGCTCTGCGGGCGCGGCTGGTGCTGCTGCTGGCGCTGGTGCTGCTGCTGGTGCTGCTGCTGGTGCTGCTGCTGGTGCTGCTGCTGGCGCTGGTGCTGCTGCTGGCGCTGGTGGTGGTTCAGGACTGACTGGCGGCTGCGCCTCCTTGGCTTGGGCCACACGGGGAATCTTGGGCTGGGGGCTCTTGGGCTGGGCAATCGGCCGAGCAGCCGCATCCGGCTTACGTGCCGCGAACTTTCTGCGCAATACCGGGTGTACCCCGGGCAAACCATCGCTGGCTGGGGCGTCTTTCCGCCCTGGCCGCTTGGCCTGCTCCCCTGGATCGATCAGCATGGACTCTTCGCGACTTACAGTAAAAGGCAAGCCGCAGGCATCACAACGCACCCGCTGACCGGTCACAAAAATGCCCACGTCGTTGTTCACACCACATGCTGGGCAAAGTTGTTTGGGCATGTTGCTTTTCTCTTCTCGCTCAGCGCGACCCCGGTCTGGGCAGGGCCACCACCTCATGGGTCACAACTTTTTGACGTCGACCACGAATGCCGCATGCCTCCAAAGTATTGACCCGCAGGTCCTTACCCAAGACATCTTCAGCTTGTCGCCGCGAGGCCTCCGTGATGAGCAACTGACCCGGTCGAGCCATATCACAAATCCGTGAGGCCAAATTCACGGTGTCTCCCATCACGGTATACTCCATTCGCAGTGAAGATCCCACTGTTCCGATCACTGCCTCTCCGCTATTAATGCCCACACCGATCTCCAAAAACGGCCAACCCTGCCCCTCCCCGGATGCATTAAACAGTTTGACCGCCTCCAGCATCTCATGCCCGGCGGCCAAAGCCCGACCCGCATCGTCGCCGCGCGGAATGGGCGCGCCCCAAACCGCCATGAGGGCATCGCCGATGAACTTATCCAGCAACCCGCCATGGGCGAAGACCACATCCACCATACGCTCAAAATATGCGTTGAGCATGCGAACGAGTTGGGTCGGCTCCAAATGCTCCGACATGGAGGTGAAGCCCCTGATGTCACAGAACAGGACGCTGACCAACCCCGTACGTCCTCCGGCATGCAGATCCAGACCCTGCTCGACCACCTGACTTAAAACCTGGGGCGACAAAAAACGGGCCAAGCGTTCGCGGGTCTGACTTTCTCGCTCCAGGCGTTGATGCAAACGCACGCGTTCGAGTACCGCCGCGGCCTGGCTGGCCAAGACGCTCAAAAGCCTGAGATCCTTGACGGCGAAAGCGCCGGTTTCCTCCCAGGTGTCTAAATGGATGACGCCCAGAACCTCCCCTTCGCCTACCAGTGGGACACACATGGCGCTACGAATGCCCTCACGCATTACGCTGTCGGAATTGGAAAAACGCAAATCCACGGTGGCATCCGCGCTCAACACAGCCGAACGTTCCTCCACGGCTCGGCGCAAGATGCTGTCGGGAATGATGATCTCGTCGCCCCCCCCCTCTCGCAAACGGGTCAAGGCCGGGGTCAGTGGAGCACCCTCTTCGTCCCTCAGCAAAATGGCGCCCCGATCGGCGGTCTGCATGTCGAAGGCCAAATCCAAACTATTCTCAATCAAGGCGGCCGGATCCCGCTCAT
>JAUVAM010000574.1 GCA_030591745.1 Deltaproteobacteria bacterium | reverse complement strand
TCGGAGACGAAGGACTGGGGACAGCCGTAGATTTCACACAGACCGATTGCGCCCAGTTCGGTCGGATCGGGGGTCAGGAAAATGGCCCGCCTGTGCACCCCTACCCGGCAGTCGCAAGGCACCAACTCGCGCAGTTCCTCCTTGCAGATGGGGCAGGTCAGAAGCAGGCGGGTGCCGTCGGGCAAATCGGGGCCCTGTTTTCGCGCATCGCCGATTATGGGCGACAGGTAGAAATCGTCCACCGGGCCACCCTCCCCGCCGATGAGCACGCGCACGTTGATCGCCGGCAGCCCGTCGAACAAGACCCCGTGCACCATCAGGCTGTGCCCATTGTGGCAATAGACATCCGGCACCCAAATCGTGTCGCCGTCTTTGCGGATGTGACTCTCGGCCGTGTAGGCGTAGTCGTCCAAGTATTCTTCCAGCTTGACTCGTTTGGGTTTGGTCATGGCGTGTCTCCCGGTTGGGCCAAGGTCTTCGTGATCTTGTCCATCAGCTCCATCAATTCGTTGGCTGAACAGTTGGTCTTTTCCAGGGCTGATTTTTCGGTGGTCTCGGTTTTTAGATCGTAAAGGGTGGCCACGATGGCACAGCGATTACCCACCCTGAGCAACTTGGTCGTCAGGGTTTTTTCGGCGGCCAGGGCTTTGCCCATTTCGAGCTGGCAGCTTTCGTCGTAGCACTTACGAAAGCTTGCGCGTTTTTCCTGTGCCAGGCGTTTGCGCAGTTGATCTCGAGGCACGACCTGGAATCGCCCGGTGGCGGTCAGGCTGGCGGCCAGATATTCGGTGAGTTGCTCGGTGACATTCTTCTTGAAGCGCTTGGATTCGTCCCGCACATCGAAAACAGCCACGATGAGCTTGGGGCCATGCTCATGCGGGGCCACCACGGGGATGGGTTTCGAACGAGGCTTGGGCCGTTTGGGCTTGGCTTTGATGCGGAGATGGGCCTTGTCGGGATCCGGGGCGAGGGCGATGCGCAGGGAGCGCTGCTTGCTGGGCACCGTCAAGCTGGCTTGCTGTTCCAGATAGCCATCCCGGGCCGCGATGAGCTGAATTTCCCGGGCCTCCGAGAGGGTACTGCCCTTGGACTTCAGGCTCTTGTCGAGGTAGTACAAGACCAGCATGCTGCCCACCGCCAGGCCCAGCGAGCCGTAGAAGGCATATTGGGCTGTTTTGTCGTCGGTCACGCCATATCCGAGTACGCCGGATGTCGCGCTGGCCGCACTGGTCAAGCCGATGCTGGTCCACCACCAGGCGGGGTTGATTACTTCCGTGGTGGATTCATAGGGTACGCGCAGGTTGGTGGGGGCATAGCCCAGGGGCTTTTTTTTGCCGTCTTCCAGCTGCCAGACATAACCTCGGCTGGGCTCCGTGCTGATGCGCACCTGCTGCACCAATTTGTCGGTCTTGGTGGAAAACAGGCAGCCGCCCAAGATCGATGACATGAGCAGTGGGGTCAGGAGCAGTGCGATTCGAGACAAAATGAACCTCCGATGACAAATAGATTTATCATAGGACGGAAGGGTCTGTTATATTCTTTAGCTGAAAAGGGGGCTGCATCCAATGTCCGATCAATCCGTTTTCCAAGCCATCGAGTTCGCGGCCCACGCCCACGCGGGCCAGTACCGCAAACAGACACGTTTACCCTACATCATCCACCCCATGAGCGTCGCTCGCATCCTCATTGAAGCGGGGCAGGATAGTCGGGTTGTGGTGGCCGGCCTTTTGCATGACGTGCTGGAGGACACGGACTGCACTCATGAGCAGTTGGAGGAGGCCTTTGGGCGGGAGGTGGCTGTCCTGGTTGCCGAAGTCAGCGAAGAGGACAAGAGTGCTGAATGGAAAGCGCGCAAGCTTGCCACCATCAAGGGCAAGGCTTCAGCCTCCGACGAGGCCATCTGGGTGGAGTTGGCGGATAAGCTGGACAACATCCGCTCCATCGCGGCGGATCAGGGTCGGGATGGTGAAAAGGTCTGGGAGCGTTTTAACAGCCCCAAGGAAATGCAGCGCTGGTATTACGAGTCTCTGGTGAAAGGTTTTGATGCCCGATGCAGCGATTCAGACAGCCGTCGGATCCTCGATTGTTTTGCCCAGGAGGTTCGCAAGGTTTTCGCCGACGATGAATGATGTCCATCACCGGGCTTTGAATCGATAGGCACCTTTTTTGTTGAACCACATGCGCGGCATCTTGCCGCTTTCTTCGAACATGTCGTAACCCACCTTGAGTTCTTTCCAAAAACCGATGAACGCAGGCTTGTCGGCGAAGTCCTTTTGGAGTTTTTCCCATCCTTTGCCCTTCAGGCGGCCGGGAAACAGGTGGGCCAGGGTGCGTTTGCCGGAATGCACGGCCGTGTCCAGACAGATGAGGTAGAGTTCTTCGATCCAGCGGTCGGTCAGGGGGACGCAGCCGATGGTGACGCAGTTGCCGTGGATGCAGATGCTGCCGCCCGCGTCCCGGGATGTTTTGCGCAGCCGGTCCGAACGATTGGGGTAGCTGACCAGCATGGAGAGCAAGTAGCTGGACCAGCCGTTGTAAGCGCTGATGTGATAGAAGCCTTCGGGGACTTGATCGTCGCCTCGCTGTCGCTTGGGTCCCAACTCGCCGGAGCGCATGCAGATTTTGTAGTCTTTCAAGTGCACAAAGACCTGACTGCGCCTGGGGCGAGCCCATAGTTCGACAATGTCTTCGTTTTTAAAAACCCGCATCAAGACCTGGCCGGGGGGGTAGGCGAGACCCGCCTCGGTGAAGATTTTGCGGATGTCTTCTGTCCTTCGCTCGCGGGCCTTGCGCACCCGGGGTTTGTCTCGTTGCGCCCGGGTGGGGCGAAAGCGGATTTTGTTTTGCTTGGCGGGTAAGGCCATTTTGGTGCCAGCCGCTTCGTCGGCTTTTTGGGCCAGGGCCTGGGTCCCAAAACTCATGCAAAGGAAAACGACAATGAGGCGTCTAATCAAGGTTTCGCTCCTTTACTTCTTGATGGGGTATCGCATGAAGGCACCTGCCGCCACCAGCAAACAACATCCAGCCACCGGGCCGCAGAGCCGCAGGCCCAGGTTTTCCGTGGTCGAGGCGCCGAAGGCGGCAAAGAGCCATCCGGCGGTCAGCGGACCCAAGCCCGTGGCCACCTTCATGATCAGACCTTCCATGCCGTTGTACACACCTTCTCGGCGGCGGCCGGTCATCTCTTCGTCCGCGTCGATCACGTCGGCCAGGATGGGTCGGATGACCACCATGGCGATGGCCACGGGAAAGGCCGCCAGGCCGAATAGCGCCAAGGCCTGAAAAAGGGGCGCGGGTTGTGGCAAGAGGCCGATGAAGGCCATGCCGATGGTGATCAGGCCGAAGCAGACGAGAGCCAAGACGAAGAGCCGCTGTTTGCCCCAGCG
>JAUVAM010000182.1 GCA_030591745.1 Deltaproteobacteria bacterium | reverse complement strand
AGGCATGTCCCCGGCTCAAGCCCTGAAAGTCACCTTGAGACCCCCGGTCGAACAAGCCGATGAGATCCGGGCCCAGGCTCATGTGGTCCAGCATTTGGCCAACGTAAGTGAACTGATCGTGGATCCAGAGGCTACGGCACCCAAGGGATCAGCGTCCCGGGTGGTCGGTCAGCTACAAATTTTCATTCATGATATGGTGGACCCTGCGGAAGAAAAAGACCGCCTGGAGACGGAATTGGCTCGCGTGACAAAGGAAGTCAACATCTGCGAGAAAAAGCTCTCCAATGAAAGATTCACCGCCAAGGCCCCGGCCGCGGTGGTGGATGCGCAGCGCCAACGACTTGAAAAATACCAGGCCCAGCATGAAGCCATCAATCGGGCCCTGGCTGAATTGGAGGCCGAGGCATGAATAAGAAAAATCTGGTCTTGCTGACCCTGTCCGGCCTGATATTGCTACTCGGCCTGGCCCTCTGGCTGGTCATCGACACCCCTCCCCCATCAGAGCCGCCAGACCATCCGGTCGACACCCCGAACGAACTCACGGAAATACAGCAGCCAAAAACCCATAAGCTCGCCAAGCCGGAGCAGGCGGTCTCGCCGCAAGAACCGGAATCGGAACAAAACAAAGCCAAGATCGAAGTCGTCTTGAAGGCGAGCTGGGGCGATGGACCGGATCAACTGGGTCACCGCATCCCGGAAGAAGGCGCCCCTGAGGGCCCCATGGCCTTCACGATCGACGATCAGGGTCGCCTTTATATCCTGGATCAGGTCAACAAGCGGGTGCAGATTTTCGAAAACGGCAAGCGAGTGGCCAGCCTGGATCTGCCCGCGGACACCTTCCAGGATTTGGAACTCTCGGCCAAGGGCGACGTGGTGGTCATGGATCGGCTCAGCCAAAAAAGCTTGAGCATTTACGGACCCGACGGCACGGAGTTGGGCCAGGTCCCCATCGAAGGCACCAACGTCCCCGAGGGCGGCGGCACCACCGGACTATTCGCCAAAGAAGACGGCCTGTGGGTCGAGGTAGAGCACCAGCGCCAGGTGCGGGTGGCCGACGCCGATGGCAATCCCGACAGCCAACGCCCCATGTTGCCGGGCCGCTTTTCCGCCGACGGCCAACATTTGCTGATGGCGGCCCGAAGCGGTGTCAACCGGGTGGCCATCCAAATCAGGCCGGCCGCCCAACCTCAAAGCCCGCCGATCTTGCTTGCCGAATTGGCTTTCCCCATGGCGGTGATGCAAATTGTCGCCCTGCAGTCCGACACCTTCGGCCGCGTTTACCTGGCGGTCCAACTCATGCGCCAAGGGGCCAGACCCCCTTTCGGCCCTGGCGACCTGGGCGAACAAATAGCCATCCTGGATGCGGCCGGCCGTGAGCTCGCCCGCCTGAACCTGCCGGTTCGAACAAGCCCAGAAGAGCAATTCCGCCCCTACCGAATCGGGGCCGACGGTGCGCTCTACCAATTGCTCTGCGGCACCGACGGTGCCACCATGAACAGAATCTCCTATTGATTGAAATGGTTGATCAGCTTGGCCAAGCTTAGGTAAACGTGTATAATCAAAGATCTGGTACACAGGGAGGAATCATGAAGAGAAGAAGTCTTTTTGTCCTCTGCCTTGTCCTGCCAACACTCTTGAGCCTGTCGGTCCAAGCAGCGGAACCCACGGCAGCCCTCATCGACAAAGCGGCCAGCCTTTACGCTGGCCTGGACTTTGAAGCGGCTGCCGACCTGTTGGACCAAGCCTTGGTCAACCCAGGGAACAGCTCGGAACAGCTGGTCCGCATCCACCATCTTCGGGGACTCATCCAGGGCTCCCTGGGCCGCTATGACGACGCCAAAAAATCCTTCGCCGTAATCCTTGCACTAAGGCCCTCTTTTCGGCTTGGCTCGGACGTGGCCCCAAGAGTGCGGGGTCCTTTCATGAAGCTGGCCACACAAAAACCCCCACGTTTCGACATGGGCATCCTCCCGCCTCCCACTGCGGTGGTGGGCAAGCCCTTGATCTTCACTTCCCAGGTCAAGACCGACAGCTTGGGCATGGCACGAAAGCTGGTCATCTACTACCGCCGATCTTCGGGCAAGTACTCTCAGGCCAGCACTGAACTGGCCGGAAAAGGAGAGTACCGCCTGAGCATTCCCGCCCCCCTCTGGCAGGGGTCCGCGGACAAAGAGCCTGTTTCCTGGTACGCCGTGGTGGAAGACGAAAACAAGGCCCAGCTGCGCCGCTTCGGCGATGAGCTGCACCCTCTTGTCATCGACGTCATGGCTCGCCCCCTTGTCTCGGAAGGACCCAAACCCGCTTCCTGGTACGAAAAATGGTGGGTCTGGACGATCGTTGGCGGTGTGGTGGCCGCCGGAACGGCCACAGCCCTTGTGCTGACCACCACCGGTGCCTCCGCGGGCCCCCATGACTTCACCATAGATTTCCAGTAATTCCAGATGGCAGGAGTTTGACAGTCCCCCAGACCACGCCTATCATCACCCTGTAGACGGAATACCTAGCTGCCCGCCCAGTACCCGGGAGCAACATGACGGAAGAAGGCGAAAAAGACACCCCGGAACAGGCTGAAAAACCCGACAAAGGCAGTCGGCAATTCGGCAAATACCAGCTCATCGCCCGCCTGGCCACCGGCGGCATGGCCGAAATTTACTTGGCCTCCCAGAAAAGCCTGGCCGGCTTTGAAAAACTCATCGTGGTCAAACGCATCCTGCCCAGCCTGGTGAGGGAAGAACGTTTCGTACGCATGTTTTTTGACGAAGCCCGCATCGCGGCCATGCTCAGTCACCCCAATGTAGTCCACGTCTTCGACCTGGGGCGCATCGACGGCCAGCTCTTCATCGCCATGGAGTATCTGTCGGGCGAGAGTATGTCCACGATCATCAAGTCCTGCCGGAACAAGGAAAAATCCATTCCGCCTCCACTGGCGGCGGGTATGATCATGCAAGCCGCCGAAGGCCTGCAGCACGCGCACACCCTGATCGGTCCCGACGGCAAGCCCATGAACATCGTCCACCGGGACATCAGCCCGCAAAATCTCTTCGTGCTCTATGACGGCGGCGTCAAAGTCGTCGACTTCGGCATCGCCAAGTCCAGCCAGCGCATCACCAAGACCCGCACGGGCATGCTCAAGGGCAAGTACGCCTACATGTCACCGGAACAAATCCTGACCTCGGATCTGGACGGACGCAGCGATGTTTTCGCCCTGGGTGTGGTGCTCTGGGAACTGCTGTGCGGACGCAAGCTTTACAACCAGGACAGTGATCTGAACCTGCTCAAGGCCATCACCGAGCAGGATGCGCCCTCGCCGGCCAGCGTCAACCTCCTCGTCCCGGCGGAGTTGGTGCGCATCACCGCCAAGGCCTTGCAGCGCAAAAAAGAAGACCGCTACGAGTCCGCGGCCTCCCTGCGAGCCGACCTGGCCAGCTATCTGAAATCTGTCAAAGAAGCCGGCGACACGGTGGCCATCGGCGAGTTCATGCAAAAGCTCTTCGTCGAGCGCATCAATACCAAACGCAAGCTCGTCGAAGGCGCCAAGGACGACTCCAAAGATCTGGACGAATACCTCTTCGGCGACATCAGTCAGTACGTGTCCGACACGGAACATTCTTTCCCGCGCACCACGCCCATCGGCCTGGCCACCGGCGAACAGCCCGCGATCTCCAACCCGGCCCCCAGGCGTTCAACGCTGACATGGATACTCGTCTTGCTGCCCCTGATCGCCATGGGCGTGGGCACCGGCTTGTTTTGGGACAAGCTCTTCCCCCGGCAAGTCGTGGATTCCAAACCCGACGCTGGCGTGGTCCTCGTGGCGAATGGCCCACTGGACGCCGGCGTCGACGGAGGTCCAACGAAGACCGACGGGGGGCCCGCCGACGGTGGCGATTCTAGCCGAGTGGCCTCACTGAATCCCAACGGCAAGAAGAAAAAGAAGAAGAAAAAACGCCGAACAAAACGACGACGCAAGCTACGACGCAAGCGGGTGGTCAAACCGAAGGTAGACAAACCGAAGGTAGACAAACCGAAGGACGTCAAGCCCAAAGACGTCAAGCCCAAGGACGTCAAAGTGGTCAAAGTGGGTCCCCCAGGCAAGCTGCGTCTGATGACCAGCCCCTGGACCGAGATTTACTACAAAGGCAAAAAACTCGGGCAGACCCCCCTATTTGACGTAAAGCTACCCTCAGGCCAAATCAAACTAAAAGCCATCAACAAGGAAGCAGGCATCGACCGCATCCTGACCATCCAAATCCCCCCCGGCAAAACAGTGTCAAAAAGATTCAATCTTTATTAGCAACACCAAACCACCCCAAAACAAAACCACACAAGCCCCTGACACCTTGCGATACTACCTGATTCTATGAGATAATTCTAAAAATTAGCACAATCAGACTCCTCACGAAGAGAGGAACGTCAGAATGGCCCAACCATCTCGTTCACTGACCCTGCTCAGCTCTGTCCTCCTTTCGGGCTTTCTCTTGGTGGCTGTCGCTTGCAGCCAAGAAGGAAGCTACTCCCTGTCCATCTCTTTTCCCGATGACTATGCCCGGGAATCAGTGAATCAGGTCTCGGTACAAGCCCTAGAAACAAGCGGGCGGACCTGTCAGGAACTACTGGACGGAGATGTGGACCCGAACATGCTGTTGGAGCGATCTGGCCAAACCATCGACTATCCGCCCATGAGCAGCAACACCCTGACCCAGGTCCCCGCGGGCAAATACCTGTTCTGGGTGCGAGGCATGCAAGATGACGCGACCCTGCTCAGGGGTTGCGCCGCCGGGCGGGTGCGTGACGATGCCCACGTAGAGGTGCGCATCACCCTGGACTGGTTGTGCCGACCCCATCCCGATGGCGAGCAGCCGCTCAATGGAACCGACGACGACTGCGACGGCTTGACCGACGAATGCATCGAAGACGAAGAATGCGACAACGGCAACTTTTGCACCATCGATCAATGCATCTCGGGCTTCTGTTCCCACAGCACCATAAACAAAGAAGGCACAAGCTGTGATCAAGAGGATGGAGATCCCTGCACGGTGGATTCCATCTGCGTCATGGGCGTCTGCGAGGGCCAAACCAAAGACTGCAGCCATTTGGATTCGGCTTGTATAATCGGTGCCTGCAACCTGGACGGATCCTGCCAACCATTGCCCAGAGCAAATGGCACTTCTTGCGAAGACGGTTTTTTCTGCACCACCGGCGACGCCTGCCTGGGCGGAAGTTGCGTGGATTTCCAAGAACGAGACTGCGACGACGGCGACCCCTGCACCTTGGACCTCTGCCTTGAACTGGAACTAGCATGCGACCACGTCAATCAGCCCAACCCGGGGGCGGAAGGTCCCCCCGGGGATGCGTCCTGCGCCAACGGTCTGGACGACGACTGCGATGGCCTAAGCGATCTGGATGACGGCAATTGCTTTGACTGCACCGAGGAATCCACCTGCGATGACCACAATCCTTGCACCACGGACAGCTGCGAGGAGTCGATTTGCGTCAACCAGCCCTTGCCGGACGGACAGTGGTGTGATGATGAGCGCGCCTGCACCATCAACGACCACTGCGAGGCCGGCGTTTGCGCCTCCACCCTACTGGACTGCAGCCCCCTTGATGATGCTTGCAACCGGGGTGTATGCGAACAGGCCAGCGGCGTATGCCAGGGGGTGCCCTTCGAAAACGGCACCCCTTGCGAAGACGGGGACTATTGCACCGAGGGCGACTCCTGTCAGAGCGGTCTTTGCGACCCCGGACAGACCCAAGACTGCGCCGACTCGGATCCCTGCACGGTGGATAGCTGCGACGAGGAAAACGACACCTGCCTTCATGTGACCCAGCCAATTCCCGGGGCAGAGGGGCCCTTTGGCGACACTAACTGTGCCGACGGTCTGGACAATGACTGTGACGGCTTGACCGATCTGGACGATGTAGCCGACTGCTTCCAATGCGCCGCCGACAGCGATTGCGACGACGGCTTGTTCTGCACCAACGACGCCTGCCAGGATTCCGCCTGCGTTTATGATTTTCTGCCGGAAGGCACGGACTGCGAAAACGACGGGCTGTTCTGCACGCACGAGCAATGCGACGCCGGCGGTATTTGTCAAACGGGACCCCGAGATTGCTCTCAATACTCGGGCGACTGTTTCGAGGGCCTATGCAGCGAGACCCTGGTAACCTGTTTTCCGGATGCGCTGCCCGAGGGTGATTCCTGCGGAGACACCTACTGCGACGGACTGAGTTTCATGCAGCCCACCTGCGACAGCGACCAAGAATGCAGCGTGGCCTCCACCATCACGATCTGTGAGGATGGAGACCGCTGCACCGAGGATGCCTGCAATGCCATGGGTGGCTGCGAATATTTGCCCATCACCGGCTGTGCGGTGCAGACCGGAGATCTGGCCGACTATGCCGTGGCTGGCGACGGCAGTATCTTCACGGTGCAAACGACCAGCGATCGGGTTTTGGGCCGTTGTTACTTGCCGAATGGCGACCCACGAACGATCGAATTCGAGGTATCTGGCGGTTCCGTGGCCAGCGTGGAGCCGGGTGGAACCCAGGTGCTCTCTGCACGGGATACCAACATAAGCCTGGTGAGTTTCGTGCTGCGTGAAACGCCCGGCGATACCGATACTCGAATTTTTGTGTCCCAGCTTTACGATGCGGACTGCCAAAAAATCTTAGCCAATCCCATCTTCTGGCCGGCGCCTATTTCTCCCAATCTCTATTTCGACACCGCCATGGACGCTACTGGCAATTTCGCCCTGCTCTGGCAGAATGCCGGCACCAACTCTCACACCTTTCTGACCCTCTACGACAGCGCCGGCAACAGGATTGGAGCGGAGGGTCTCCTGGTTAACAACGCCAACCAGTGCTCCTCCGGTTCAGGCTTCCATGTGGCCTTGCGTCCCGATGGGAGTGGCGGTGTGGTGACTTGCCAGCTCGGCGGGAATTCTCCCATTCGCTATCGCCGATTCGACGCTGGCGGCAATTTCCTGGACGGCACCGACAGCAACATGCCTGAACTGGCCAACACCAGCGGCAACAATTCTTCCGCCTACTGGACCCACCAGATCGCCATCAACGACAACGACGTCATCGCCGTGGAATGGCAGAATCAATATGATTATACCTACGAGCTGGATTTGCTGGACGCCGACGGCAGCCTCAGAGCGCATCGTGTCATGGGCCCTGCCAGCAGCAGCGCCATCAATGGATTCAAGGCCTTTCATCAGAAGGT
>JAUVAM010000500.1 GCA_030591745.1 Deltaproteobacteria bacterium | reverse complement strand
GCTCAAGGGCCCTGTTTGGTGATGGAGTCGGGTGAGAGCTATTGTTCCTTGGCCTGTGCCCTGGATGAGGAATGCGCGGCCGTCGAGGGCATGATTTGCATCGGGCAAGGCGACGGCACGGGGCTTTGTGGGTGGGTGCCTTGAAAAAACCAACCCTCTTATCGCGTTGGCGCCGTTTGTTGTCGCTTGCTTTGTTGGGCACGGGCGTAGCCCTGGTGGTCATTCAGATGACAAGGGTCATTCAGCATGACGTTGAGCTGAGCCTGAGCTTTCCTTCGACTTGGCAACCTGCGATTAGCCAACTGGACCTGACCGTGGTCGAAGAGGAAGAAGTGCTGCGGCATGCTGTTTTCCGTTTCGATGATACCCATCCGGCGCGTACGCCGCTTCTGCATACGCTGGCTTTGGCGCGTGGCATGTATCGACTTGAGTTGAGCATCATGCGGAGGGATCAAGTCGAGGCGGTCCGCTTCGTTCGCCCGCTGGAGGTTTCGGGTTCAGGGGTGGTGAGCTTGAGGCTCCCTTGATATACCCAGAGAACTGAACTTTTCGTAAAGGAGGCGCCTCATGCCACAACGCCAAGTGCTGGACCCTGAGGAAATCAGGCTGGCATCGCGTGTCTTAACCGGCCTGGACGAATTGAAGACCGAGGGGGCGGACGCCTCGGCCCGCCACCTGAAAGAAGTCATTGATCAGCTCGTGCGCTTGCGGCAAATCGTAACCGCATATCCTTCCATCGTGTACCCCCACAGCGTGGCGGGGGAACATCGGGATGTGTACACCCTGACGGATGCCATCTGCCGATCCAATCCTTTCACCGTCGAGGCGTATATGCCGACTCGGGCCTCGGTGGGCCGAGCCTACGTGGTGGCAAAGTTTAATTTTTTCCGACTGCTGCATCGCATCGTCTTCCACCACATGCCGGATGATCAGGCCCGCGTCGAGTTGCTGGATGAATTGATGCATTTTGTGCGAGAGAGTGTTCTGCTCATCATCACTGAAGACATCCTGGTCTCCATCGCCTCCAATCTCAATGAACATTTGGACCTTCGACGCAAGGCGGTCTATCTGCTGGCGGATATGTGGGAGCACCGCACGGCCCGATCGGTTAAGGACTTTTTTCCTCTGATGGACTCCATTTGGGATGCCAAGTCCCGGATTCGGATTACCTACGGTACCTTGTCGGGCACCACTGAGATATTGAGTCTGATGCGTGAGGGCTGCGACACGGCGGTCATCGATTACTTTACCCGAGATCAAATCTCTGAAGATGAACGGCATGCCTTGATGGAGTTGGTCTTTAACTCGACTTTTGAGGAACTAGAGACCATGCGACGCTACATGAAGCACCATGAAAATCAGGTCTTGGGCCCTTCAGACGTGGCCCGAATTTTCAATGTTCCCGTAAGCCGCTTGCACCAGACCACTTCCGACGCCAAGGACATGTTTTTTACTTTCCGCGAGCGGCAGGTCACCTCTTATCATCGGGCGATCTATGATCTGCCTGGTCCTAAGAAAACCGCGGAAGAATATCTGATGATTTATTACCTGGAGCAAAACGACATTCAGGCACCCTCCACCCATATCGAGGACATGGATTTGGAATGCGAGGAATGCCGGGAGCGAAGTGCTCGCATGCCCCCCAAAGGCGAACCTCACACTTGAGTTCCATTATTTGGCCTGAATGCTTTTGATGGCCTCGTCCAAGGTTGAACCCATGCAGATGTTGGTGAGCATGTTGCCTTTTTTTGCCTGGCGCAAGGCATCCAGGGCTCGCTTGTCGCCCATCTCGGCCAATTTTTTCGCTGCTCGTTTGCGGGTGGAGCAGGAACCCGCGTAGCGCAAATCTTGCAGATAGACCAGGCCGAGATCCACTTCGTCCAGGGCATCCATGGACTTGAGGGCGTCTAAGCTGTTCCAGCGCAGCCAATAGCGCTTGTCTGAGCTTGCCGCGACAAGCGCCTCCTTCGCCCGGTCCCCGAAGTGCTTCACCAAGAAAGCCACGACTTTCTTGTTTTGATATTTGTCCATGCTCTGCACCAGATCTGAGGCGATGGCCTCTTCATCGACCAGCAAGGGATCCGTCTTGACCGCCTGCATGATGAGGCTGGCGGCTTCCCTTAGGTCCGGATCGGGCATGACCAACAAACCATGGGCTCTACAGGCCATGCCGGCAGGTGATTCGGCCGCGGGATGCTTGTCGAGTCGCGCCAGGGCACTTTCAACCTGGCCAGAGTCCATCATTTCCCGGATTTCCGAGAAGGGATCGCTGGGCCAGAGCGAGACCATCAGCAGGACAACAAGCAACAAGGCTACCGCCATGCCGACCCTGATCATCCAGCGCTTTGATACCAGGTCACTAAGACCACGGCCTATGCTGCGGCCTGTCTGGGCAAGCTTGGCCTGCACTTCGCCCATGGCGACCAGGCCACCGGCGTCTTCCAATCGTTTGAGTCCTAAGCCCCCGTAGGGATAGCGTGTTATCTCCGGGCCCGCATCGTCAGGGGTCTCGACTTCTGGCTTCGGGGCTGGACTTGCCGACTCCAACTTGTATTCGGAAGCCCGACTGACCCGGTAGATCCTCACCGGCTCGGCGATGCCTTTCAATTCCTTGAGACCGACTTCTTCGGCCGGCACTTCGCTGCGGGTCATGGCCAAGTAAACAGATTCGGTGAACCAAATTTCGCCCACGGGTGCCAAGCCTTCCACCCTGGCCGCGATGTTGACCGGCTCGCCGAAGATGTCCTTGCGTTCGATCCGAACCTCGCCCGCATTTACCGCCACCCGAATTTCGATTTTTTCGGCTTCCGCCACGCCCTGGTTGTAGTCGTAAAGCCGGTCCTGGGCCGCCATGCCGAAAAGCAAGGCGTTGGTGGGGGAGGCGAAAGTGCAGAGAAAAGCATCACCGATGCTCTTGATGCGCAGACCTTCAAATGCCTTGATCAAAGGCAGCAAAAGCTGCTCATAACGAGCAAGCCAAGCCTGGCTTTCAGCCCGGCTCTGTTGGCCTGTACGAGCGGTGAAGCCGGCGATGTCGACGAAAACAATGGCCAGGTTGGCGCTGCGCATGGGCTCCCCAGAGGGTGATTGAATGCCGCGAGCATAACAAAGACAGCAGGCCGCGCCAAGAAGTGAAATCAGGGGTCCAAATCAGGGGTCAGACCCCGACACTTGACACTTGTCAGATCTTGTCCATGATCCTGTGGATCAGGAGTTCTTCCAGATCGCGACGGCCGTCGATGATGCCGATGATGCTGACTGTTCTGGGTTTGACTCGGATGAAGATCCGGTAGGGTCTTGCGATCAACTCTCGGTAGGCGCGGATGCCGAATTGCTCCAGTTCGGGCACGACTCGGCAGCGCATCGGATACAGAAACAATGCGTCGATGCGACTGGAAATCTTTCCGTACAGATTGATGGCGGCTTCGGGGCCTTCTCGCGCCGCCAGGTAATCCAAGATCCCGTCCAGATCGTCGATGACCGCGGGAGCCCAGAGGATTTTATACTTGTCAGCCATCTTTCAGGGTCGCGAGCTTTTCTTTGAAGTGTTTTGTGGCCTTGGAATGGCTTACCGTCTTCCCTTCGCGAATTTGCTGGTCGCCCCTGGCAAGATAACGCAGCAGAAGCAGCGCTTCTTTCTGCCGTTGGAAGTCCTCGATGCTCTGGAGCACTGCGGTGGCCTTGCCGTTTTGCGTAATGATCACCGGTTGGCCTGATTCGCGCGCCCTGCGGATCAATTCGGCGCTTTTGGATTTCAGCACGGAAACCGGTTCGATCGCGTCGGAGTAGTCCATGTATTCTCCCGTCGATATGTCTCCAAATATAGACCTTAATTTGGATCTGGTCAAACAGGGGGGGAAATCAGGTAGGGTGCTTGGTGTCTTTTTTCCCGCCGACCGGCGGGATGGCCTAGCGGCCTCAACCGGCT
>JAUVAM010000394.1 GCA_030591745.1 Deltaproteobacteria bacterium | reverse complement strand
CGACAACACTTCGCGGGTGGCCGAGCGCTGTGTTTTCAGCCTGGAGGATTTGGGCTATCGCTTTCCTGACTTCCCGGTGCCCTCGGGCGAGACGGTTTCTGCTTACCTGCACAAGTTGGTGCAGGCCGGTGCCCGCCGATGCTATCGACCCTTGGAGCCGCGCCACAAAGCCCAGTTGGCCCGTGAGTTGGCCCTCATCACCAAGCTGTCCTTGGCGGGCTATTTTTTGGTGGTCTGGGACATCGCCCGGTATTGCCGCGAGCAGGGCATCTTGGCCCAGGGACGGGGCTCGGCCGCCAACAGTGCCGTCTGCTATGTCCTGGGCATCACGGCCGTGGACCCGGTGGGCATGGGTCTGCTTTTCGAACGTTTTTTGAGCGAAGAGCGGGGTTCTTGGCCCGACATTGATCTGGATCTGCCCTCGGGGGCGAAACGCGAGCAGGTTATTCAGTACGTTTACCGCCGCTATGGTCGGCACGGGGCCGCCATGACCGCCAACGTCATCACCTACCGCAAACGCTCGGCCTTGCGTGAGGTGGGCAAGGTCATGGGCCTGGACCCTGAGCGTTTGACCCGGGTGACCGCGTTGAGTCGGGGGCATGGCAAACCCCTGGAAGAGGCTTGTGCCGAGGTGGGTTTTTCACCCAGCGACAAGCGGGTGGGGCAGTTCCTTGAGTTGGTGGAGGCCTTGCAGCACTTGCCCCGGCACTTGGGCCAACACAGCGGCGGCATGGTCATCGCCGCTGGGCGTTTGGACGAGGTGGTGCCTTTGGAGCCGGCCAGCATGCCCGGCCGCACCGTGGTTCAGTGGGACAAGGACGACTGCGCCGAGATGGGCATCATCAAGGTGGATCTTTTGGGTCTGGGTATGCTCAAGGTGCTGGAGGAAGCCGTGCCTCTGGTGTTGGCCCATGAGGGGGTGAGGATCGATCTAGCCCACTTGCCCGCCGATGATCCCACCGTCTACGCCATGTTACAGCGGGCCGATACCTTGGGTGTCTTCCAGGTGGAGAGTCGAGCCCAGATGGCCACCTTGCCACGCATGAAGCCGCGAAAATTTTATGATTTGGTCATCGAGGTGGCTTTGATTCGTCCCGGCCCCATCGTGGGCAAGATGGTGCACCCCTACTTGAACCGCCGCGCCGGGCGTGAGCCGGTGCGCTACGCCCACCCGATGCTGGAGCCCATCTTGGCCCGCACCCTGGGCGTGCCTTTGTTCCAGGAGCAGATCATGCGAGTGGCCATGACGGCTGCGGGCTTTTCCGCGGGCCAGGCCGAGCAACTGCGTCGGGCCATGACCCACAAGCGCTCGCCTGAGCGCATGGCGGAGATGGCCGAGTTGTTGCGCCGTGGCATGGCAGAGCGCGGCATCACAGGGCAGGCCGCCGAGGAAATCGTCCATGCCATCGCGTCGTTTGCGCTTTATGGTTTCCCCGAGTCTCATGCCGCAAGTTTTGCGCTCATCGTTTACGCCTCGGCTTATCTCAAAGCCCACCATCCGGCGGCTTTCTATTGCGCTTTGCTCAACGCCTGGCCCATGGGTTTTTATCACCCGGCCAGCATCGTCAAGGACGCCCAACGTCATGGGCAGACCTTTCGAGCGGTGGATGTATCCCATGCAGGCGTCAAGTGCCGCATTGAAGCCGACGGGGCCTTGCGCTTGGGTTTGCGTTTCGTGGCCGGGTTGCGTCGTGAGGCGGCCAAGGCCATCGAGCGAGAACAGCCCTTTGCTGACCTGAAGGACTTTCAGGGTCGCTGTTTTTTGCATCGGGACGAGTTGGGGGCTTTGGCGGAGTTGGGGGCCTTCGCTTCATTGGGCTTGAAGCGTCGCGAGGCGGCCTGGCAGGTGGCGGCCATGGAGGCCGAGGGCCATGGCCTGCTGGCTCGCTTACCCAGCGACTGCGCGCGAAGTCCCCTGGTCGAGATGAACGCGGTGGAACAGACGGCGGCGGATTTTCGTGGGGCCGGTTTGACCACCGGTCCTCACCCGATGGCTCATTTGCGGGAGGGCTTGCGCCACTTGGGGGCCTTGCCGGCGGCCAGTTTGGCCTTGCGTCGCCATGGCGAGCAGGTGAATTGCGCCGGCCTGGTCATCACTCGGCAGCGGCCGGGCACGGCCCACGGCATGTGTTTTTTGACTCTGGAAGACGAGAGCGGCCTGGCCAACGTGGTCATCACTCCGGATGTCTTCGAAGCCAACCGGGCTCTGCTGGTGAGCGCCGGCACCCTGCAGGTCTTCGGCAGGCTGGAGATTCGAGACGGGGTTTGTAACTTGAAAGCTTCGCGCTTCGTCGACTTGGACTACGGCCCGACATTGCCATCGAGGGATTTTCACTAGGTGCTTTTCTTGAGCTTGCCTCAATTGGAAAATCATGCGATTTTTACTCTAACGGAGGCCCCATGAGCGACGACCAACCATTGAGCGAACTCGAAACCATGAAGCTGCCCTTGCAGCTCATCAAACTTCTAAGCTCCAACCCGGGCGCCAACGCCGCCTTCGAGGAACTGCCGGCTGAGGTTCAGCGGCAGAAAATCGAGTGGGTGGCGGAGGCCTCAAACGCTGAAGATCGGGAGAAGCGATCTGAAGAGGTGATGGCGCAGCTGCTTAATCCTTGAGCGAATAGCTCAGGGCGTGGATTGTTCCGCTCCCAGCACCACCAATTTGCCGCAGTTTGTCTTGTCGTAGCCAGGCGTTTCGCTTGAGCTTCTGATTTCTTCCAGCACGAATTCCAAAAAGCGCGCCACCCGCGGGTGGGATACGAAGTTGGCCGGCACGGCCAAGTCGAAGGACTCTGTGTGCAGTGGAGCGAAGTCCAGGCCGGCTCGCTCGGCCGCCACGCGAATGCCCAACCCCAGGTCCGCCTGGCCCGATCGAATGGCCAAGGCCAACTCCAGATGGGAGGCAAAAGGACCCACCGTGACGAAGTCCTTGCTATCGACCTCTGCTTCGGCCAGCAGGCGTGTCCAGAGCCTGTGGGTGCCCGAGGCTTCTTGTCGTTGGGCGATGCGGAGTTTCTGGCCCGATAGTTTTTTTAAGTCATCCAGCTTATCATCGCGGCCCGTAGCGAAGAGCAGGCCCTGCTGGCGAGCGAAGAGATGCACAAGGTAGCTGCCCTGCTCCATGCGAGGCAAACCCTGTTCGAGCGGGTTGACGTGCAGGCCCGCCAGGTGGGCTTGTCCCGCGGCCAGGGCTTCCAAGCCCGCCACTGAACCCACCGAGGCCATGGGCACGGCGCTGTGTCGAATTTGCTGATAGCGTTCCACGACCTGGCCCAGCAACCAGTCGTCGCTGCCCTGGAGGATCAGCAAATCTTCCAGCAGGCCGGTCATCAGCCCGCCGCTGGGATAGACTGTGTGTTCGGCCACCCAGCGATCGATGAGCGCATGCGGAAAGAGCCACTTGCCCGATACCCGGGCCGCGGGCAGTTTGCCCTCCGCCACCAGCGCGTAAACTTTTTTCTCGTTGAGCCGCAGGTAGCGGGCTACCTCTCGGGTGGTCATGTAGCGTGGGTTTTCGTCGGCCATGATGGGCGGAAGCGTATCAGCATTGTCGCCCCCGGACAATCTTCCGAGGCTTGACTTGGGCCGAGCCACGACCTATGCCTTGGTCCATGAGCGTCGACGCACAAGCGAGTCAATCCGGGGGCCTGAAACTCTTCGCCAAAGAGGATTTGAATGCTTTTTGGGCCCTGTTCGCAGACAACCTGGCCAACCTGTTGGTGGTTATCGGGGTTTGTACTTTCTTGTTCAAGATGCCGGGGGAGGTGGTCTTCGGGCACATCCTGCCGGGGCTGGGCATGGCTCTGCTGGTGGGTTTGGGCAGCTACGCTTACCTCGCTCATCGCCTGGCGCGAAAGGAAGGCCGTTCCGATGTAACCGCTTTGCCCTACGGCATTTCGACACCCATCCTCTTTATCTATTTGTTCGGCATCATCGGCCCCGTTTACTGGGCAAGCCAAGACGCTTTGCTTGCCTGGCGGGTGGGGCTTGCTGCCGCATTCATCGGTGGCCTCATTGAGATGCTGGGCTCTGTGGCGGGTCCCTGGCTAAAGCGCCACCTGCCCCGGGCCGGCATGCTCGGGACCTTGGCGGGCATCGCCCTGACATTTATCGCCGCCGTGCACCTGGCCGAGATATTCGAGCATCCCCTCATCGGCTTGCCCAGCATGTTGATCATCTTATTGGGCCTGGTGGCCATGGTGCGTTTGCCCTTGGGCATACCGGCGGGTCTGGCGGCCATCTTCGTCGGCGTGATCATCGGCTTGTTCACCGGCGAGGCGCATTTTTCCGTGGAAGGCGTGGGCTTTTATCCGCCGGTGCCGGTCATCGGCGATCTTTGGGCGGGCTTTCAAGCCTTGCTGGAGCATCCCTGGATTCTGGCCGTGGTGGTGCCGGCCGAGATCTACAATTTCGTTGAGACCATGAACAACGTCGAAAGCGCCGAGGCGGCCGGCGATGCCTACCCCGTCCAAAGCTGTCAGGTGATCGACGGCCTGGGCACCATGGTGGGGGCTCTGTTCGGCTCGGCTTTTCCCACCACCGTCTACATCGGTCATCCGGGTTACAAGCGCATGGGTGGCCGTGCCGGTTACGCCCTGGGCGTGGGGCTGATCCTCTTCGTCGCCGCCCTCTTCGGGCTCCTGGCGGTTTTGCAGGCCCTGGTGCCCATGGCGGCGGTGGCACCCATGCTGGTTTTCATCAACCTGGTCAT
>JAUVAM010000476.1 GCA_030591745.1 Deltaproteobacteria bacterium | reverse complement strand
TTTCTGATCTTCGAACAACTTAAGTTCCAGGGCTTTTTGCAAGCGCTCGTTGGTGCGATAATCGAAGGTCTTGCCGTCGACCGCCAGCGCCCCGATGTAATTCATCAGTTCGGTGCGGAAGTCGTCCTTGCGGCTTTCGGGGATATCGATTTTTTCTTCGATCGACCGCATCAGGCGTTCGTCGGGCTCTTCGTACTGCCCGGTGTACTTGTTGCGAACCTTCTCCTTCTGGGTGTAGGCCTTGACGTTGTCGATGTAATTGGCGCAGAGATTGGCAATGGCCTCTTCATCGGCGGAGATGGCCCGCTGTACTTCATTCTTGACGATGTCTTCATACTCCTGCTTCACCACGGTCAAGATTTCCCGATATTTTTTGCGATCTTCATCGCTGGTAATCAGGGTATGACTCTTGAGGCCGGCCTCCAGTTCGTTCAAGACCAGGAAGGGATTGATGCAGCCTTCGCCCTTGTCGCTGACCAGGGAGTTGGAAATCTTGTCCTGGATGTAACGGGGGCTGATGCCGTCCATGCCCTCGCGCTCGGCCTCCTTGCGCAACTCCTTGATGTTGTCTTGGGTAAAACCAGTTAAGGTCTTGCCGTCGTAAAGTTTCATCTTCTGCAGCAAGGTCAGATTGTGTTTCTTGGGCTCTTCCAAACGGGTCAATACCGCAAAGGAGGAAGCCATTTCCAAGGTATGCGGGGCTACGTGCTTGCCCCGAATACGATCATCGGCGTAGTCCTTTTTGTAGATGCGAACCTCTTCCAGGGACTTGGTGATATAGGGAATGTCAATCTTGACCGTACGGTCACGGAGCGCTTCCATGAATTCGTTGGAGAGCAGCTTGCGGAACTCGGCCTCGTTGGTGTGACCGATGATCACTTCGTCGATGTCGGTCTGGGCAAACTTTTTGGGCTTAATCATATGCTCTTGGGTCGCGCCCAACAAGTCGTACAGGAAGGCCACGTCCAGTTTGAGCAACTCGACGAACTCGATAATGCCGCGATTGGCGACATTGAATTCGCCGTCGAAATTGAAGGCGCGCGGATCGGAGTCCGAGCCGAACTCGGCGATCTTGCGATAGTTGATGTCACCCGTCAGCTCGGTAGAATCCTGGTTCTTCTCGTCCTTGGGCTGGAAGGTGCCAATACCTACCCGATCTTTTTCACTGAGGACCAAGCGCCGGACCTCGATGTGCTCGATGACTTTTTGCCAGTCGCCATCATACTTCTTCATCAGGTGGGTGAAGGCATAGCGGCAGACCGGACAAACATCGCCAAAATTGGCAATGGGGTGATCCAGATCTTGTTTGTCGATTTCCAGATAGGACAACATCTTGTCGCGATGCTCGGGCGGGATGAGCTTGAATGGCTCCTCGTTCATGGGACAAGGCACGAATTCGTCACCGGCTTTGTCGGCATCATCGTGCCAGTCGATATTCCAGCCGTAGGTATAGAGGGCCCCGGCTTCGGTTCGGCTGTATTTTTCAAGCCCCCGTTTGAGCAAGCGCACAATGGTGCTCTTGGACGAACCCACGGGACCGTGCAATAACAGCACACGCCGTTCGGTGCCGTAGAACTTGGCCGCGCTCTTGAACACGTTGACCAGGCGCATCAACGGAATGTCCAAGCCAAAGATGGCATCGGCCCCGTTTTCACCTACGTCGGAAAAGAAGTTGTACCGAATGATCTTCTTTTTGGAGTCTACGTATTCCTGGGTGCCATAAGAAAGCACCATGTCATACATGCGTTGGTAGGCAGTGCGCATCACCCGCGGGTTCTTGCGGATGATGTCGAGATAATCGGCAAACTTGCCTTCCCAATTCAATGCCTGGTGAACTTCGCGGTCATTCAGATTGCCAATGTAGGAAATCGCGTCCGTGGCGTTGGTCATCTGCTTTCGCTCCTCCCTGAGGCCCTTGGGTATCATGATCGTCTGTTTCTCTATGCCACCCATGATAGCAAAAGAGATGCTCCCTGGGAAACTTTCTCTTTGCCACCGGTTGACAAAGCTTTGCCGGCTTCCGTATGCTCGTGCCCATGTTGGAATTCGAACAAGGCCCTATTCGTCCTCCCTCTGAAGCCAGCAGCATGTTGGTGCGAGTCTCACGCAACTGTCCGTGGAACCGCTGTGGTTTTTGCTCGGTTTACAAGGGTGAGAAATTTTCCTTGCGCACCGTCGAAGAAGTGCTGGCCGATCTAGACGCCATGCAAAAAATGTACGGTGATTCACCCCGTACTGTGTTTCTGCAAGATGCCAATCCCTTGCTGACCAAGCCGGATGATTTGATCCGTATCATCGAGGGCATCAAGCAACGATTCCCGCGCGCCGAGCGCATCACTGCCTACGCCCGTTCTCACACCCTGGCCCGGCGCCGGCTCGAAGATTTGCGCCGCCTGCGCGAGGCCGGCCTCGATCGGGTCCACGTAGGCATGGAATCCGGCAGCGACGCCGTGCTGACTCTGATCACCAAAGGCACCACCCGCGCCGAACAGATCACCGCCGGTAAGCGAGCCAAGCAAGCCGGTTTCGAACTGTCCGAATACATTATGCCCGGTCTGGGCGGAAAAGAACTGACCGAAAACCACGCCGACGATTCCGCCTCGGCCCTGGTCGAAATTCAACCCGACTTCGTCCGCCTGCGCACCACCGCCGTCATCCCGCGCACCCCGCTGGCCGATTTACAAGCCCAGGGCAAATTCACCGCCCTGAGCGAAGTCGAACTGGTCACCGAGATTCGCCGCTTCCTAGCCGGCCTGGGCAAACTCCACGCCCGGCTAGAGAGCGATCACATGCTCAACCTGCTCATGGAACTCAAAGGCGATCTGCCCGGCGATCTCGACCGACTCCTGGCCATTTGTGACGACTTTTTGGCCCTGCCCGCCGACGACAAGGTCAAATTCATCCTGGCCCGCCGCATCGGCTGGTCCGGCCGCCTGGCCGACCTGAAAAAACCGGCCTTCCGCAAAGAAATCGATCGCATGCTCGAACAAATCGCCGATGAGGGCATGGACCCCGAACAATTTTTCGCCGAAATGCGCAAGCGCATGGTCTAAGAAAAAGGAAAGAAAAATGAATGACAAATTCCCCGATATCATCGAGAATCTGCCCGACGTCGACATCGCCCTCGAAGGCGTGCGCGGCAAACTCCTACAAGCCCAAGACATGCAGGTGGTCTTCTTCGAGATCGAACCGGTCGGCGCTATCGCCCCCCACGCTCACGACGCCCAATGGGGCATTGTCATAGAAGGCGAAATGGATCTCACCATCGGCGACGAGACCAAAACCTATCGCCCCGGCGACTCCTACTACATTCCCGCCGGCGTCCTCCACGGCGCCACCTTCCGCACCCACTTCCGCGCCCTGGATCTATTCGCCGAACCCAGCCGTTACCAAGCCCGATCCAAGTAAGCTCACAATTTCAGAAATGACTCAGCGATCCTTCACGGCGTACGCGGCGGAGGGAGATCAGAAAAGAACCTATGCTCAGGGGCGCGGCGACGACGGTAAACACGATCAAGCCTAAGAGCGAGCCGGATATGTCGCTTAGAGTGGCGCCTTGGAGCAGGAGCAGGCGCATGGCTTCTAAGGCGTGGGTGATGGGCAAGAGATTGGCCAGGAATTGGCCCCATTCGGGCAAGACGGCCACGGGGTAATAGACGCCACCGAGCAGATAACTCAGGCCCTGGACCAGCCAGCTGGAGGGATCGGCGCGCTTGAAAGACAGAACTACGGCGGCGGAGAAGATGCCCAAGAAGGAGAAGCTGACAATGGTCAGGGCCAATACCAAAATGGCGCCGGCCCAGTTGGCTTTGGCAAAACCTACGTCGAAAAGCAGGCTGCCCATGGCCAGGGTAAAAACCACGCGCAGGGAGGTGGCCAAAAAACTATAAATGGAACTCATGACGATGATCTGGCCCACGGGGGTAGGCGTAACCAGCAAGGCTTCTAAGGTACCCAAGACCTGGGCCGAGCGAATGGTTTCGGAAAAAGAGCGTACGGCCACGCCCAGGTAGGAGGAGAAGGCGATGCCGACCAGAACGAAGGGGAAATATTCGCCGCCATAGGGAGCCAGCGTTTTGACTTCCAGGCCTTCGAACATGCGGGCGAAGAAATAGAAGGCGGCCACC
>JAUVAM010000532.1 GCA_030591745.1 Deltaproteobacteria bacterium | reverse complement strand
CCAAAGGGTTGGTCAAGCGAATGACCTGCGCCCGGAAGTGTTTTTCAATCGCACGCAAAAAAGGGTCCGGGAAACGAGCCAAAGAAAAACCCTCCTTTTCGCAGACATCCGCGGCAATGACCGCATGCCCGCCCGAGCGAGACAGGACGGCCAGCTTGTTGCCGCGAAGTCGTGGCAGGGGGAGGATTTTCAAATAGTTGACCAGGGTGTGGGCGTCATCAAAACGGGCAATGCCCACTTGGTCCAGGGCCGCCGAGACCATCCGGTCATCCCCAGACAAAGAAGTCGTGTGGCTGGCCGCGATCTCCTTGGCCAACTGCCCAATGTTGGACTTGTGCACCAGGATGGGCTTGGAACTGCCCCGCGCGATATCCATCAAACGGCGGCCATCGGCGATGCCTTCCAAATACATGCAGATGATATCGGTCTCCTCGTCTTCAATGAGGTACTCCAGAAGATCACATTCATCCACGTCGAGCTTGTTGCCGATTGAGGCGAACTTGCTCAAACCCAGGCTCTCGCTGGCCAAGACGTTGAGATAGCTCAAGCCCACGCCGCCCGATTGGGACACAATGGAGACCTTGCCGCGCGCGAAGACGTCCTTGAGGCCGGCGAAGGGCAGGGCCAGACCCTTGTGGTTGTTGATCGTACCGATGCAATTGGGCCCAATGAAACGGATGCCGTGACGCTTGGCCGCAGCCGCCACCTCTTGCTCCACCTGCCGCCCCTCTTCCCCGTATTCGCTGAAACCCGCCGACTCGATGACCACACGACGAATGCCCTTCTGCCCACATTCCTCCAGGATGCCTGGCACCGCCTTGGCCGGCGCGAGCACCACCGCCAAATCCACCTGATCCGGGATGTCCGCCACCGACTTGTGGATGCGGCGGCCATAGGCCGTGCCCCCCTTGGGTCCCACCAAATAGATGATCCCTTCGTAATTGAACTCGTGCAGGTTGTGGACGATGGTGCGACCCAAATTGCTCTTGTTCTCGCTTACACCCACCACGGCCACGGATCGTGGATTAAAAAAAAGGTCCATGTGGTCTCCTGTTGAACTCAATCAATCGGCCTGAGCGGCCAGGATATCTTCTTCGCTGAGGGCGCCGGAGCGGGTGATTTTGACCTGCCCCTTGTCAATGTCGACGACAGTGGAAGCCGGCGCGGCAGGCAAGTCACCTGCATCAATGAACAAATCGATGAGCCCCAGGAAATTTTTTCGAATCTGCGCAGGCGAGGATGCCCCCTTTCTTTTCTCTCGATTGGCGCTTGAAACCAACAAAGGCCTGCCGAAGGCCTTGACCAAGCGCTGCACCATGGGGTCTGCCGGAACCCGCACGCCCGCTTTGGCCTTCTTGCGACCGAGTTGCCTGCGCACATTGGCCGGCAGCTCCGGATGCAGGGGAAACAGGATGGTCAAGGACCCCGGCCAAAAACGCTTGGCCAACTTGAGCGCCACCGGATCGACATCTTCGACCACGTCCTTTAGCCCTTTCTCGTCCGCAATAAAAATCAGAGCCGGCTTGGTCTGGGTGCGATGCTTAGACTGAAGCAGCCTAATCACGGCCTGCTCCGACATCAAATCCGCCACGATTCGATAGTTGGCGTTGCATGGCAAACAAACCAACCCGCCCTCATCCAGCACTTTTCGGATGGCTTCCAGTCTTTTGGGGTCAGCTTCCAATTCAGACAAAGGAATGGTTTTCATGCTCCCTCCCTATCCTTTCTTGAACAGTTCGTCCAGAGCCTTTAACGACTCAACTCGCTTGGGCCTTCCCTTCCTGGTCACTTCAGCCCGGTTTTCTTTCATGCTCAACGACAAGCGTCCGCGATCCTGATCCACCTCCACCACCCGCACCCGCACCCGCTGGCCCACCGAAACCACCTCCGAAGGATGGTGCACGAAATCCGTAGAGAGCTCACTCAAATGCACCAGGCCCTGCACGTCGAGGCCCAACTCCACGAAGGCGCCAAAACCAGTCAAATTCACAACCGTGCCCGCAAACTCCATGCCGGGATGCAGGTCATCCAGGCCATGAACCAAGGGATTGACCGCCGCGCCTCGGACGGTGGGTGCTATCTGGACTCCGTTTTCGCGCTGCCAAAGCGCCATCTGGCGTGCATCCTCCAGGGCCAAACGCAGCAAGCCAGGATCTACCCGATCCAAATATTCTCCCAGACCCAGTTCATCCGGTAAAAGATCCAGATATCCTCGCAGCGGATCGGCCAGACGCTCCGCCACCACCCTGGCGGCCTGCTGCCGCAAAGCCCCCGGGGCCGCACGGGCTTGCTTCATGACCCCGGCCATGCGCACCCACTCCACCACAACACCTACCTCGGTCAATTGACGGATCCACGCCGCGCCGGATATCGCATCCTTGCGCGCAAGGCCCAGCGTCCGCACGTCGCGCGCCTTTAACCAGGCCCCCAGGCCGGCCATGTCTTTCTCGGCAAACTCAGCCGCCTCCCCTGGTGCTTTTTCTTCCAGCGCTTTTTCTTCCAACAGTTTTTCTTCCAACAATGCATAGACGCTGATTCCTCGACGTTCCAGCAAACCGCCAGCCAGGGGCAAGGGGCAAGGAGCGCGCCCCAAGAGGTCCAGCATGCCCTGGGCCGCCTGGAGGATGACGTCGTCCTGCGCACGCTCCCCAATGGCATCAAGCACGGGCTTGTCCACCGCGCGCTGTATCAGCTCAATTTCGGCCTTGTCGGCATTCGGCCCAAGAAGCCGATGGAGCTCCTGGGCAGGCGGCTTCAGCTCCAACCACAACAAACCCTCGCTGACCGCGCGGCTCAACTTGAACCAGCGATGGGCCGGCAAGTCGGCGCAGTCGATGCTGCGTCCGGCCAGGTCTTCCAAATCGGCCAGTCTGGGATCACCGGCTCGTTTGACATGTAAATGCAGACCGCCTCGTTTGAGGGTCGCCCGAGCCAAGCCCACCAAAGCCGCCAACCTTTGCCTCATGGTAGCGGGACCAACATCGGCCTGCTGCCCCACCCATCGACTGGCCGCCAGGCCCAAGCGATCACGGACAGGCATCTCAATCTGGCTCAGATCGAGACCCGCCAAGTCATGCTCCAGCCCGAGGTACTTGCGGCCGGCCCGACGAAGAGCCAGCATGTGGATCGGGGTCAAGCCGCCGTCACGCAAGGAGGCGTCATCCATGGTTTCGGCAACGCCAAGACCTCGCCGGCAGTCATCCAAGATCTGAAGAAGGAAGGGGGCTTCAAGCCCAAAGGAGAGCCCTTGCCCCTTGAGGTATTCCGGGAAGGGCACGAAAGACATGGGGACTAAAAGGACGATCCGTCCTGACGGGTGCCCACCGAGAAGGCGCTACCCGGATGCTGTACCCACGCGGCGTTGGGATCGGCGTCTATTTCACGGACCAAAGAGCGGTCCTGACCGCCCTCGGCACCATAGAGCAATTCGTCGATCATGTTGCCGTCCGCCTGAAGCAAGCGAATGGAGTCACCGCTGTTGTTGAAGCCCAGCATATAACCCGTCTTGTAAGCCATAGCGCCGCTGTAGTCGCCGAAAATCTCGCCACCGCCGAAGACCACCAGGGCCTCACCGCTCATCAGGGTCACGCCACGAGGAAAGACATAGCGGGTGCCTGTATTGTCCGTGATTTGCCAGCCTTCCATGTCCACCAACTCGTTGCCGTAATTGACGATCTCGATGAACTCGTCCT
>JAUVAM010000158.1 GCA_030591745.1 Deltaproteobacteria bacterium | reverse complement strand
GGGGTTCAATTATATCAATTAGTTATGTCTGAAACTGATAATCGGACTATGTGTCAAGTGCCGGTGTCTGACCCCTTTTTAATTCGCTTGCTTCGTTTTCTTGGGCGGTGCAGCATGCCTTTATGGACGTCCGACTGCTTCATGCTGATCGCCTGATTGGCCCGCGGGCCTTGCCGCCGGATCATGACAGCTTGGCTTTTTGTGATGGACTTATTTTGGACACGGGGGCTTTGGCCGAGCTGCGGGAGAAGTATCCTGGGGCCTCTGTTGAACGATTGGCGGGATGCACTTTGGGACCGGCCTTTTGTGATCATCACTTGCATTTGGATGAAATGTTGGGGCGGGCCGCTGCTGTGGATCTTGGGGGATGTGTGGATGCCGCGAGCATTCAAGCCGCTTTGGACGTGGCATCGAGGGGAGAGGGCTGGCTTACGGCTTATGGCTTGGATTTGAATCGCTTTGAGGGTTGGGGGACCTCGCCGCTGGAGGTTTTGGATCTGGCCGTGGCCTCGCGCCCCGTGGCCGTGTTCAGCCAGGACTTGCATAGCGTATTTATCAATCAAAAGGCCGCCGAGTCGGCGGGCATCAAAAACTGCCCTGATGGACTGCTTCGGGAAGAAAAATGCTTACCGATCCGGGAAGCCCTGCCCGCACCCGAGGGCAGGGATCTCTCAGAAGCCTTGGCCCGGATAGCCGGCGAGCTGCATGCCCTGGGCATCGCGGTGGTGGACGACATGGGCGGGGCCGCCATCCATTTGCGACTGCATGCATTGGATACGGCCGAGTCTTTGCCCCTGAAGATCACCACCAGCCTTCATGAGGCGGATCTCTACGATCCTCGCCTTTCGGACTTCAAAACCGGCAGGCGTCGGGGCCGGTTACAAGACGGGCCCTTAAAGCTTTTCGCCGACGGCTCTTTGGGCTCGCGGAACGCCTTCATGCTGATGCCGTATCAAGGAAGCGAAGATCGGGGTCAGCTCAATTACACTAAGCGTCACCTGGCCGGACTGATTCGGAGCGCCCGTGCCAGGGAGCTGAGTCTTGCCGTGCACGCCATCGGCGACGCGGCCGTACGCGAAGTCATCGGCCATTTGGGTCCCGGTGATCGCATGGAACATGCCCAACATATGCACAAGGAAGACGTGGCCAGGCTTGCCGCCACCGGTGCCGCGGCCTGCGTCAACCCCAGCCACATAGAACTCGACTGGCGAAGCTGCGAACACGTTCTGCCCGAAGGGGGCCTGGGGGCCTACCCCTTCGCCTGGCTTGCCGATGCCGACGTACCTTTGCTCTTCGCCTCCGATGCGCCGGTCATGCCGCCCGGCCCCTTGGCGCAAGTTCGCTGGGCCGAGACCCGTCAAACAAAAAACGGCGAGCCCACCGGCGGCTGGTTCGCCAAGCAGCGCATAGGCAGGATGCAGGCGCTTCGCGCCATCTGGCCCCGAAGCGCCAGCCTGTCTTCCGGCGCACCGGCCGATTTGCTGGCCCTGAGCGCAGACGTGTCGACCCTGCCGGCAAATGAACTAGAAGAGGTGCAGGTTAAAGGCTTGTGGCTGGAGGGGGAGCGACAGGTATGAGAATAGGTTTCGGGCGTGCCCGAAGAGACTTCGGCCTTGCAGCAATCTAAGAAGAAGCTTCGGGGGTAGGCTCGACCTTGCGCTTCTTGTAAAACTCGAAAACTTCGGGGAAGGCCTTGATGGCAAAGACCGCGTCGATCTCGATCTCTTCGAATTCTTGCCCCTTGAGCAATTCCTCGATGCCGTCTACGGCCTCGCCCAGGCTTTTCAGGCGTTCTTCATCCTCTGGCACCTTGTCTTGTTCCAGACTCTTGTTGAGCTTTTCGCTGAGTTCGTCGAAGGCATCCTCTCCCTCGCCCAGATTCTGCTCGAAATAAATATTCCAGAGTCGCTCCAGCTCTTCGTCCACCGCAGGCCGAGCCCGATCGTAAACCAAAATTTCAAGCTTGGGCATGAGTTGGGCCAGCTTGGTCTGGCGAGGAATGGCGGTACGTGCCGACTCGTTGATACGCAGGATCACCGTGCGCGATCCAAACTCACGAATCATGGGGCGAAATACGGCCTGAAAGTTTTCCTGGGGGATTCTCTCTCGCATGCGACTCATGGGCATCTCTCCTGGGCGACCACAAACAGTTGAACATGCAGGCAGTACCACAAGCCATCTGAGCCGACAAGGGATTTGGAGCGACTTCCAGTATTACTAGACAAGCGGTGGGATACGTCATCTGGGCGATTGATTGACTCATGGTCGACTGCTAAACTGTCACGACCACAACGGAGGCAGGCACCATGTACCACGTCCAGTACCATCAGTTCATGCACGAGATGCCGGACGGCACGTTGAAGATGACCAACCCCCTGACCGGGCGCACAGCCTGGTGGGTACCAGGCCGCAGCGGTCGGCCCATTCACAACGGCCGAAGGGTCCCTCCCGTAGAAACCGAAATCCACGAACCGGAAGACTACTGCGCCTTCTGCCCCGTCAACCTGCTGCAAACCCCGCCGGAGATCGACCGTCGACTGAAAGAAGGGGACCACACCCGCACCTTAAGCCACCTGCTTCCAAACCAGCTCGCCGAGACGGACTTTCTGTTCCGACGAATGGCCAACCTCTACGAAATCGTGACCCTGGACTACTGGCGGCGCAACTACGACCACCGGGGCGTTGGCCGACAACGAGAGTGGGCCCAGGACTATAAAAACAACCCGGAAGGACGCGCCCACCTCTTAGAGTTGGTCCAAAGAAAGCGGGCCGGCCTCCGCGCCAAGGGCGAAGAAATACCCGTGCTCTCCGAAAAGGAAATGCTCATTGAAGCGGACAGTTTCTTTTTGGGCTGCCACCAACTCATCACCACCCGGCGGCACTTCCAATGGGGCGCCACGAATGGCCTGCCAGAATCCCTCATGGCTTCCGGCAACCTGACCCCGGATGAGCACTTCGAGTACATGCACTTCACCGCGGAGGCCATTCGGGACATCTACGAATCCAACCGCTACGTGCGCTACGTCATCGCCTTCCAAAACTGGCTCCGTCCGGCGGGGGCGTCTTTCGACCACCTGCACAAACAACTGGTGGGTTTGGATGACTGGGGCACATCGATCTCCCGCGAGGTTTTGGCCTGCCGCAGCGACCCCAACTTCTACAACGCCCAGGTCGTCAACTTCGTCTCCTACAACAATCTGGTCATGGCCGAAAACGAGCATGCCGTGCTCTTCTCTGACTTTGGACACCGCAACCCGACCGCGGCCGTCTATTCCAAGGCGCAACATTTGCGACCCTTCGAGCACAGCGCCGAAGAAATTCGCGGCATCAGTGATCTGGTGCATGCATGCCATGCGGCTCAGGGCATCGACATGTCCTGCAACGAAGAATGGTACTACCAGCCCAGGGACTGCCTGGAAAAAATCCCCTTCCACGTCTTGATTAAATGGCGGGTGAGCAACCCGGCCGGCTTCGAGGGCGGCACTCGCATCTTCATCAATCCGCTCAGACCCATCGATCTCAGAGACGAGCTGGTGCCTGAATTATTCCGACTAAGAGAAGAAGGCAAAATCGCGCGAAATATCCTCATCGCCGAAGAATGCCCCGTGGAGCCGAACAGCCTGCGTTATAATCGGTGAGCCCTGCTTCAGAAAAATTCGACTGCGCCAAAGATGGCGAAGGGTGAATTTGGGAGGTCGAGCATGGCCTGCAACTGGGCACCGATCCAGGCAGCGGAACGGGCCACATTGGAGATGCGCACCTCGCCCACCATGCCCTTAAAGTAATTCGAGTTATCCGGATTTCCGCCGATGGAGGCACTCTTGCTGGCATCCTGGCTGACCGTACCCGTCATGGAAGCGTCTCCGCTGAATGTCAGGCTCTGGCCGTCCACAAACATGCGCATCTGGCTGCCATCGTATGTGCCCACCGCGTAAAACCACTGGTTCTCGGCGATGGGTCGCTGAGTGCTGATGCGCACCTGCGTCGTGCCGTTCAGTTTGAGACGAAAGCGCAGGGCGTAGTTGCCGTTGTCGTGATTGCGGGTAGACAGCATCCACCAATGTTCTGCATCCGCGTCGCCATTTGCCTTGGAAATCAAGCGGCCCGTATCCTCGCTCGTGTCGTCATCCAATCGACCCACAAACTCGAGGGTCAAACCGTCATCACCCTCGGCCGGCGGCACGTCGATGCCACCCAAATCAACTCGATCGTTGGTCCCGTCGAACTGAGCGGCACCATCAGCAAACATACCCAGACCACCCAAAACAGTGTCATTCAAATAGCTTCCTTCGAAATCGTAGGCCGACGACTCAAAGGCCTCGGTGCCCACTGTTTCGGCCAGGTGATAAACGCCCAGAAAGTGCCTATCCCAAACGCCGTCCGGGTCCTGCCCGTCTTCGGCGCTCGGATTGCCGTAGTACATCCAGATGAAGCTTGCGTCACTGGATGCGGCGATTTCAGGCACACGCACCCAAACCACGGACACGCCGTCCTCGTCCCAAGTCTCAATCTCGAAGGCCAAAGGGTTCTGATGGGCGTCTAAGAAACGCAAATCCCCGCCGTCGGTCAGGCTGTAGTCCACATGAGAGGCGTCCAAACGCAGAGGCACAGGGAAGTTACGCAAGGCTTCGGCCCGAGTCTGGTTGTCGAAATAAATGGGGCGCCGACGGGTCCAGTCCGGCAAAGGGTTGCGAAACGCCACCGTATCAAAGGCCAAAATGATGGGGTCGCCCGCCGGATCACCCCAGGCGCAAACCAGGTCTGCATCGAAGGGCAAGCCCGCATCGTCCCTTGCCGAAAAACCGTAACTACCCGCATTGCCTTCCACCAGACTGGTCAACAAGACATCCGCCCCGGCCTCACAGGCGACGATGCCCTCGATATGAATGTCCTGAAAGTAAATCTTTCCACCTACTGCCGTCACGTCGAAGCGAATACCCAAGGCCGGGTTACGCGCCACGGCCGGATCCAGGTCACTCAGGTTGATGCAAAGCTCCCGGCATTCCTGGTCTAAACCCAAATCGTCCGCCTGATAATAGGCCTGCGTCCAAGCCGTCCCGGAGCGAAAACTCGCGCGCAAGCTGGAGTTTGCACCGGCACCGTCGTCGGCGAAGGTAAAGCAAAGACGAACCTCACCGTCCAAACCTCGGGTGTCCACAACCCGCTCCAGGCGCATCGTGTTGTCATCCACTTCCACGGTGGCCCCGCTGTTGTTGTTGCTGCATGCAGATCCTGGACACTTGGGAAAAGCGCCCAGGTCACCCGAGTCGACAGTCCAGCCATGCCATCCGTCGGGAATTACAGCGATGCCCTCTGCCTCACAAGCTTCAAAATTTGAGAAAAAAGGCCTCTCGGTCGTCTGGCTGCAACCCATGGGCACAGCACGCACGGACAGGTTATCCAAATAGACCCGCCGACCCTCGTTTTCAGAATGAGCCACCACGGTCAGCCTGACTTTGCTGCTCCCGTTGGCCCAAGCATTAATCATGGCACAACGCGGCTCCATCAGGTCTACAGCCCTCGGGAAGGGAATGTCCACATCGCGGTTGACGCACAGGAAGCGAGCCACCTCATCATTGCCCGTCGAATCCAAATTCTCGGCATAGAAGGCGATGGCCTGCTTGTCATCCATGTTGTTATGCCCCACATCGGCGCAGACCTGTATCTGTTCAAACCCGCGGAAGTCGAAATCCCGCGTGAGGCGCCATTCCTCCTTCTTGCTTCCGCAATTGAAAGTCTTGTCGCTCTGCAAAACGTAGTTGCCGTCAAGCTGTACACAAATAGCGCTGAGCTCGTCGCAACAATCCTCCTCCGCTCCTCCTTCGGCGCAATCCTGCAAGGCGTCTTTGCAGTTCGTGGCCGGCAGGCCTTCTGCAAGCTGCCATCCGTCCAAATCACAACCACCCGTGTCGTCGCCGAAGTCGGCATAAGCCAACAAAGTGGTTCCCAATTCGGCCGTGCATGACAGGCAACTCTCCTGGCCGCTCAAACCGGCCTCCAAAACGCAGTCGCTTGAGACCGCCGCCTGCAGATCGAGCACGTCCGGTACGCAACTCAGACTCATGGATTCCGGAGGGGTGGCGCATCCACTCGAATCAAGGCTGCAGGCCGGCACGCAGACGGCAGGCTCGGTGCAGGCCATGTGGTCCGGAACATGGGTGCAGACGCCGGCTCCGTCGCAAAAGTCCGCTGTGCAATCCGAGCCATCCGAATCGCAGGCCACCGTCGACAAAGCCACGTCGTCAACTGGACAATCCAGCGCAAACCCGTCGCAAGCCTCCTCGGGATTGCAAATGGGATCCAGGGAGGGTCGGCAGATGGTGGAAGGGGCCGAGGCCGGATGGCTGCAAAAACCCATACCGTCACAAATGTCGTCGCTGCAATCGTGCTCATCGGCCGGGCAAGGTGTATTGAGAGGCATGTGGCTATCCTGCGGGCAAGCGGGTCCCGTGCCGTCGCATCGTTCTTCAATATCACAGTCCGGATCCGCGACAGGCCCGCACAGGATCTCGACCCCAAGATATTCGCAAGCCCCAGCACCATCGCAGTTCCCGGTGGCACAGACGGCGACTTCGCAATCGTCTTTGTCGTCCCGACCCGGAGCCTGCGGCGTGCAGCGCTCGTCGGTTTCACAATACTGACATGCAGGGCATTCCGCGTCGCTTGTGCAGCCAAAGCAGAAATCGCCTTGCTCATCGCAATCTAAATCACCGCAGGGATCGGTTGCTGCTGCGCAGGCACCGTTACCGTCACAGGTCTCCAGACCATCACAGAAAATCCCGTTATCGCAATCGGCCTTGACGTCGCTCCCGATGATCTGGTTTTGGCACAGGCCCCCCGTCGAGCATTCCTGGCACAGACCGCAGTCGATGTCCTGACTCAAGTCGTCGAGACACAAACCCGCCCCATTGCAGGCCTGGCAAGTACCGCAAGAATCACCTTCGTTCCGATTGTCAGTCTGGCAACCCAGGAGGACATCACATTCATTGTCCGTGCAAGGGTTGCCGTCGTCACAATCTTCCAGCAAAGAATCATCGCTGCAGGATCCGTTAGCACAAACCGCCTGACGCAACTGGCTTCCCATGCAGTAGGCCTGGCCACAGGGCAATCCATCCACCTCGGCTTGATGCAGACAGCCCGAAGCATCGCAAGAATCCAAGGTGCAAGGGTTGGCATCGTCACAGTCGGCATCGTTGACGCAAGAAGTTGCGACACGCACCCGCAAAACGACTCGCTGCGAAGACAATTCGCCGTCATGGACCTCAAGCGCGACCAAATACAGCCCAGGGGCACCTGGGAGCAAACTTGCCGTCTGCCGATCGCGCTCGGGCTGCCACTCGGCCGCGCCGTCGCTCGGTTCGCTCAAAAGGAGCCACGCATAGGTCAGCACATCCCCGTCGGGGTCAAAACTTGCAGCCCCATCCAGAATGACCAAGCTCCCTACGCTCACCGAGCGATCCAAACCGGCCACGGCCACCGGGGCCCGATTGGGACCGGTCACATCAGGTGTGCAGGCAGATGTCAGAAAAACAAAAACCAGGGCCAAAACGAAACCACAAAATAGGTGTCGAAGCATTTTCCCTCCCTGGTGACATCTACAAAACAAACGAACTATCGAAGTCG
>JAUVAM010000137.1 GCA_030591745.1 Deltaproteobacteria bacterium | reverse complement strand
TCCAGCAAGAAAGTGCCCAAGCGGCGCATGTCTTCATGTCCGAAGTCTTCCAGATTTCGCTTGGCGGCCAGGCGCAATTCCTGCAAGGCCGTTTCCATCTCCATTTGCGTTGCGTTGCTGTTGAGCAGCACCCGGTTGAATTTGCGGAAATACTCCACCAGTCTGGCCTGCTCTCCCTTGGGGCTGAAACCCTGGATGCGCGCATGGTCCGCGGCCAGGGCCTTGTCCGCGGCCCCTGAATCCGGTAGGCGGGAGGCGAAGGCGATTGGCTGGTCCGCGTCTTGGGTGCAGGCGCTCAGGCTGGTGACGGCTAGCGCGATGAGCAGCAAAGTTGTGCTGCGGCGGGAGGTTCTCATGGCCCGTCCTTTCTGTTTATCTCGTTCCAGGGCTTCCATCCGTATGGGATGGGTAAGGCCCGACGCTCTTCTTCCTCTTCCTCGTCGTCATCGTAATCCAAGGCCCCGCGCGATTCGTGGGCTCGGCGCAGGCTGGCATCCAGGGCGGCCTTTTCGTGGGCCAATTCGGGGGGCAAGGGCTCGCCGGGGCGGGTGGCCCACCAAAGTACGGCACCCAAGCCGGCTGCGCGATCCGGTTTTGAAAAGTCCATGTGCTCGGATGCGGCCGACGCGGGAGAGCGGGTGGGGTTCAAGGCATACTCTACCTGCATGGGGCGCAGCTCGTAAGGCGAAAAATCCGGCTGACTGGTGAAGCATTCATTCACCGGGGCTGCCTGTGCGTCCATCATGTTCAAGGGCGGCATGCCGAGGATGAGCCCATAAGTCCGGATCAGACTTGAGAAACCGTGGTGAACCGAAGAGGTGAATCCCTTGCGAGTATATGGCGAAACAAGCAGGGCGATGGAGCGGTGGCTGTCTACGTGATCAGCGCCGCTTTGTGGGTCGTCTTCGGTGATGATGATCAGGGTCTCGTGCCAATAGGGGCCGCGGCTGATCGTGTCCACCACCAGGCCCGTGGCGTAGTCGTTTTCGGCCACCATCCACTGAGGCGTGGGTTTGCCGGACGAGCCGCCCCAGGTGTGATCGTTGAGCAGGGCCAGGTAAACGAATGGCGGGAAAATACCCGCTTCCACCTCGTCCAAGAAGACCTGAGCCTTTTCGGCGTCGGGTTTGTCGTAGAGGTATTGGGCCAGGTCCAGCATGTAATCCATGTTCACGTGATCCGCGAAACGCTCGTATTCGCCCGCCAGGCCCAGCGGTTCGCCGTAATTGCGAAAGTCGATGCCTGCGTCTTGTAGTTTGTGCCAGATGAAGTCGCCGATGGGGTAGTCGGGCTGCATGGTGCCCGTGGAAGGTACTCTGCTGGAATCGCGGTAGCCCGCGTGCCAGACTTTTTCCGAGAAGTCGTTGATGGTCGAGGCCGTGTTCCAGTAATGCCCTTGTACGCTGACTTCGATCTCGGCGTGGAAGTTGTCCAAGTTGCAGAACTCGCGGGCCAGGGCGTGCAGGTTGGGCGTGATGGTCTCACCAAACATGACCAGGGAAGGATCCCCGTCCGCGCCTTCCAGGTCACCCAGGTTTTGATCGTAGGTTTTGTTCTCACGCAAAATGAAGATCACGTGCTTGATCGGTGAGGGCTCTCCGAGAGCTCGAGGCACGGGAAAGAATTTGCCGGTGCAGCGCTCCGGGAAAAAAGTAGTGGGGTAGGCATTGTTTGCCCGTACCTGGTCCAGGCCCTCGACGAGGGCTGAGTCCCCGGGCACATCCATGATGCTCAAGCTGCCGCGCATATCGCCGGGGACGCCCGGCATCTTGGGGCCGGAGCCCTCCCCTTTGCCGTTGAGCACCAGCAGTTTTTGCCCATCCGGACTGAGGACCACATCCGTGGGGTACCAGCCGGCCGGGATGGAACCCAAATGGCTGCCATCGGCCAAGGACAGAACTTCGACGCTGTTGCTTTGGGCTGCGGCCACGTACAGCCGGCCTCGGGACGAGTCCAACTCGAGGGCCACCGGGCTCACGCCCTGGGGGTCGATCGCTTCGTCTGCGCGGACCGGCCAGGAGTCCACCAGGGTTTCGGTGGCCGCGTCGATGACGTCTACCCGATCCGAGTCAGAGCAGGCGACCAGCAATCGTCCGTCTTCGGTCAGGGCGAGTTGCTCCGGGTTTTTGCCTACTTCAATGCGTTTTTCGACCGCGCCTGTTTCTGCGTCCACCACCACCACGTGGCCCGGATCGGAAAGCGTAATGCGGGCCCACATGGACACGAAGAGCTTGCCTCCGTCGGCCGAGGCCACCAGGTCATAGGGCATTTTGCCCACCGCCGTGCGGAAGCGGGTTTCGCCGGTGACCGCATCCAGGGCGACCAGCTCTCCGCCCAGATGCGCCAGCAC
This sequence comes from Deltaproteobacteria bacterium, assembly GCA_030591745.1. The sequence continues at coordinate 5,618 of JAUVAM010000137.1, read as the reverse complement.
GTAAAGCAAGCCCCTGTTTTCATCCAGCAACAGCCCGCCCGGGAAGCCAGATACCTGCCAGGTGGAAAGCAGTTCCAGGCCGCTGTCGTCAGCCCTTGGACCGAAGACCTCCACCGTCTGACCGCTGCCACCGGCGGCGTAGAGTCGAGAGCCGTCTGTCGAGATGGCCAAACCATAGAAGTAACCGTCGGGCACGGTGCGTTCGATGGTCTGCAGCAGTTCGGCCGAGTCCATGTTCACGAGGCTCAGGCTTTGGATCTTGTAGCCCAGGCCCTCGCCGTTGTCGGAGCTTACCACCCAGGGTCGATTGGGCCATGCGGCGATCCGGGTCGGGAGGGAGCCCAAGATGATCTGATCGCCGGGCGGGGTGATGCGTCGGCCACCGGGGATGATGATGGCACCGTCGCCCGTGGGTCCGGCAGATAGTCGTGCCGCGTCCGTGGGCTCCATCTGGCAGCCCTCGACGACTGTAAAAGACCATGTGTGCAGATCGGTTTTGGTATCGCCCTCTAAGGCGGTAACCGTGCCGGCAGCCAGGGTCGCCTCGTAGTTTCCTCCGGCGATGAGCATGCGGTTGGGCGTGAATGTCAGGGGGCCACCGCCGGCTCCGACAGCCAGATCACCGGCAACGAAATTGCCGCTCGCATCTTGCAGGCTCAAGACGGCGTCCGTGCCCGATAGTTTCACAGGGCGATCAAAGTGGACTTCAATGCGGGCGTCTACGGGCACGCCCGATGCGCCCTCGGCGGGCGAGACCTCGGTGATGAGTAAAGATTTGCCTGGATCACTACAGCCCGGGCTCGCCGCCAGGGCGGCAAGACAAAAGAAGATTGGGAACGCCCGCGTAAACTTTAGACCCATCAACCTTAAACCTCCGAAACCTCGATCCAATCATGGAAAGTCGGTGCAGGTCAAAACCTTGGTCATCATAAGCGTTCGTTGTCGGCTGCCATTTGGATCAAGCGCGTGGCGTGTTCGTTCGTGAGTTGCTCTGCTCGATAGCGCCAAGACCAATTGCCGTCCGTGGTGGCGGGTGTGTTCATTCGTGCTTCGTTGCCCAGGCCGAAGATGTCCTGCAGGGAGACCATGGCCAGCTTGGCCGGCGAGTGAAGGGTTAAGGCGATCATGGACCAGGGCAACTGTTCTTCGGGGCTGACCGGCAGGTCGTAGCTCTGGACGTAATCGCGCACCTGCTCACGCTGCTTGAGGCTCAGGTTGCGGTACCAGCCCAGGGTGGTCTCATTGTCGTGTGTGCCCGGGTAGACCACGTAGTTGCCATGTTTTTCATGCAGGTGGGGCAAGAACTTGTTTTCCTCGTCGCCGTCGAAGGCGAACTGCAGCACCTTCATGCCGGGCAGATCCAACTCGTCACGCAGGGCCTCGACTTCTTCCGTGATGACGCCCAAGTCCTCGGCGATGACCGGCACCTGGCCGAGTTCGGCCCGCATGGCGGCGAAGAGCTCGCGACCTGGAGCCTTCACCCAGCGACCCTTGATGGCGTTGGGCGCATCGCCGGGCACTTCCCAGTAGGACTCAAAGCCGCGGAAGTGATCGATGCGCACGAGGTCGCAGGTTTTCAATACGCAGCGAAGGCGCTGCAGCCACCAGCTGAAGCCGTCGGCCAGCAGGGTTTCCCAGCAGTACAGGGGGTTGCCCCAGAGCTGACCTGTTTCGGAGAAATAATCCGGCGGTACGCCTGCCACGACGCGGGGCAGGCCGTCTTTGTTCAAGCAAAATTTTTTCGGATGGGCCCATACCTCGGGGGAATCGTGCGAAACGAAAATGGGGATGTCGCCTATCAGGCCCACGCCTTGCTCTTTGGCGTAAGCCCGGATGGCCGCCCATTGTTCGTCGAAGACCCACTGGGTCCAGGCGTGGAAGGCGACTTCATCGGCCAGTTCCTTTTTCGCCTCATCCAAGGCCCCAGGCTCGCGGCGTTTGAGTTTTTCGGGCCAGCCGTCCCAAGCCTTGTGATCGTGTTTTTCTTTGAGGGATCGGTAAAGGGCATAGTCTTCGATCCAGAATTTCTCTTCTTTCAAAAATGTTTTGTAGTTCGTTTTTTCCTTCCCCGAAGCCAGACGCAAAAAGCCCTGATGGGCCAGGCGCAAGGCCGCCCACTTGACCTCGTACAGTCTGCCGAAGTCCACCCATCCCTCCGGCATGTCAAGCGGGTCCTCTTCGGCCAACCAGCCCTTGTCACGCAGGGCCGCAAGATCGATGAGGTAGGGGTTGCCGGCGAAGGAGGACAGGGACTGATAGGGTGAATCGCCGTAGCCGGTAGGACCCAAAGGCAGCACTTGCCACCACCGAGCACCAGCCGACTTCAACCAGTCAACAAAGTCTCTGGCCTGCTGTCCCAGCACCCCCACGCCCCCAGGGCCCGGCAAACAAGTGGGATGCAACAACACACCAAAGCTACGATCCAGATCCATGATAACCCCTCAAGCCATTCGCGCTCGGACCATACCCCAATCAAGGGGACGTTGTTGCGTTATTCTCATTGTTCTTATTTTTCCACTTAAGGCAGGGGGTCAGACCCCTCCTTCGCTGAAGCTTTTCCGCGTTTTGATCCTCAGGAATCGGGTCCATCCCGAAGCGAAAAGATCGGTGCTTCGATGCGCTGGGCGCGGCATTTGGGGCAGGCGGAGGGACGGGTTAGCCGTTTGCGGTCGGCGAAAATGTAACCGCAGCCCAGGCATTCAGCCGGCTCGACATGCAGCCTTTCGTCGCTGCGCTTCAGACTGCGCACCAGGTGTTCCAAATGCGCGCTCACGTCCTTTTCGCGAATGCCCAGCAAGCCGGACAGATCCCGGCTGGTCAGAGGGCCCTCGCGCAAGTGATCGAGCATGGCCCGTCGCAAGGTCTGATGTCGTTGACTTGGCTGAGGTGGTTGGGCGGCTTTGCTCATGCTTGTCTCTTGACGCAATGCAGGTATCAAGACTCTACTAATCTGGCGGCAATCGGGCAAGCTGTCGTGATTTGGGCTTCCCTAAGTCCCTGCACTTTGGTTATAATCTTCGCTGTGCCGAGGACGACTAGACAAATACTGCTTGGACAGGTCGCCGTGGGTGGCGGGGCACCGGTGTCTGTTCAGACCATGGCCAAGGCCGATCCGGCGCAGGTTGATATTATCGTTGAACAGTTTTTGATGGCCAAGCGCGCCGGTTGCGATATCGGTCGCATCGCCGTGCCCGATGAGCCGGCGGTGGAAAGCATCCCGGAAATTCGTGAGCGCACGGGTTTGCCCATCGTGGCCGACGTGCATTTTAATCATCGCCTGGCCGTGGCCGCGGCTGAGATTGGGGCCGATGGGCTCAGGGTGAATCCGGGCAATTTGGGCGGGCCAAAAAACTTGGCGGACGTGGTTGAGGCGGCGGCCAAGGCGGGGGTGCCGATTCGCGTGGGCGTTAACGCGGGTTCCATGCCCAAGCTTGACGGACAGGCCATGGAGGCCACCGCCGAGAATATGGTGTCCGTGGCCTTGGAGCAGGCAAAGGCCATAGAGGCCATGGGCTATCAGGCCATCAAGGTTTCCTTGAAGGCCTCCGAGATTCATAGCATGGTGGCGGCTTGCAGGCTTTTTGCCGAGCGCTCGGATCTGCCTTTGCATTTGGGTTTGACCGAGGCCGGCCCGATGTTGAGTGGTGCTGTGCGATCGGCCGCGGCTTTGAGTTTGTTGCTCGCTGAAGGCATCGGCGAGACGATCCGTGTGTCGCTTGCGGCTCCACCCGTTGAAGAAGTGCGGGTGGCCCGGACCTTGCTCATTGCTCTGGGGCTCAGGTCGGGACCGGCGGTGGTGGCTTGCCCGACCTGTGGTCGGACTCAGGCCGAGGTGATGTTGGTGGCCGAGCGCGTGGAACGTAGCCTGGAAGGTGATGTGCGGGATCTCACGGTGGCCGTCATGGGTTGTGAGGTTAATGGTCCGGGTGAAGCTCGGGCCGCGGATTTGGGTTTGGCCTTTGGTTCCGGGGGGACGGGGCTGTTGTTTGAAAAGGGCCAGGTGGTGGCCAAGTTGCCCAATGGGCAGTTGGAGCAGGCTTTGATGGAGAAGATTTTTCAAAGAGCTTTGGAGGACAGCGATGGTGCGTGATTTGAGCTTCAATGCGGACGGGGACCTGATCCTGCCGAGCGAGCGGTTGGGTCGGTTGGCCAAGCAGGCTCCGGAAGAACTGCGCCTGCTGCGGCTGCATGAGGATCTGCTCATCGGAAGCCAGTCGGAGCCGGGTCAGCGGGCTCAGCCCTTGCTTTACGGCGATCTGCGCTTTTTGCATGTGGCCGAGATCATGGCCTTGATTTCATCGATGCGCCGCGACGGTCTGTTGAGCTTGCTGGTGCCCGGCGCGCGAAAGACCGTTAGTTTCATTGATGGCCAGGTGGTCTTCGCCACCTCCAGCGTGGAGGACGACCGATTGGGAGAGGTGCTCTGGCGCCACGGTCTCGTCACCCTGGAGCAACTCGAGAGCGCCTTTGGCGAGGTGACGCCCAAGAAGCGTCTGGGGGCCGTGCTCATCGAGCGTGGCTTGTTGACCCAAAGGCAGCTATACGACGGCATCCGTCACCAGGTTCTCGACATCGTTACCTCCACATTCCATTTTGAGCGCGGCGAGTTTATTTTTGTGCAGGGGGCACCTGTCTTGCGCAATCGGGTGCGACTGGACGTGGACACCCGGGAGGTGATCCGCGAGGGCGTACGCAAGGTGCAGGAACTGACGCGTCTCGATGAGCTATTTCCTGATCGGGACGCGGTGCCTGCCATCCGTCCCGTGGTGGTTGACGTGAAGCTGGAGAAGGCCGAGCAACATCTACAGGCCCTGGTGGATGGAGGGCGCTCGGTGGGCGATCTCATCGAGGCCAGCCACTTGGGCGAGTACGAGGTATTGAAGGCTTTGGCCAAGCTCAGACGTTTGGGGCTTCTGGATGTGCATGAGCGCAGTGAGCCCAAGCGGATTGAGGTGGGCGGCGTGCCAGAGGCCTTGCGTATGTATGCGGCCATGCTGGTCTTGGTGCAACAGGCCCTGAGCCGGGCTGGTGGCGGGGCGCTTCTGGCAGACTACATGGCGCAACCGGCCGAGGGCCTGCAGGCCTTGTTTCAGCAGGTGGGCTTGGATGACGAGGGCGGCCTGGACGTGGAGATTTTGTATCGCAACGCCCGTGCGCGGGGCGAGGCCAAAGCCCACGATTGCGCCATGGCGGCCTTGAAGTCCCTTCTGGATTACGGTGTCTTTCAGGCCATGGATCTTTTGGCAGACGAAGAATGTGATGCCTTGCTCGAAAGCTTAGACAGCATGCGCGCCGACATGGACGCCGTCGTCGAGGAGGACTGACCCATGCCCAACAGCACCGACTTTTCCGATCCAGCCCGTCGTATCATTGTGGCCCTGGACGTGCCCGATCGCGAGGGCCTGCTCAAGCTGGTGCGCGCCTTGCGAGGCCATGTGGGCATGTTCAAGGTGGGCAAAGAGCTGTTTACCTCTTTGGGGCCCGAGGCCATCGAGCTCATCAAGGAAGAGGGAGGCGAGGTCTTTTTGGATCTCAAGTTTCATGACATCCCCAACACCGTGGCCGGCGCGGTGCGGTCGGCGGCGCGCCACGGTGTGGCCATGCTGACGGTGCATGCC
>JAUVAM010000478.1 GCA_030591745.1 Deltaproteobacteria bacterium | reverse complement strand
GGGGCAAGGTGGTGGTGGAAGTGTTGGCAGAGGGTTACTTGCCGGTCAAACAGCTCTACTACGACGAGGACATGAACTTGGCCCGCACCATGGTGTTTTCCGCGCCCCAGAAAATGGGGGATCGCATCGTGCCCAGCCTGATGCGCGTGGTGCCGGCGGACAAGCCATCAGAGTTCACCGAAGTGAAATACGACGAGATGAAATTCGACGTAAAGATGTCCAAGCAGCAATTCAGCCTGCGGGCTCTTCAGAGATAGGCATAAGGTCATGAACAGCTTTCGAGTTGCCTGGCGCAACATCTGGCGCAACGGCCGTCGCACCGGCATCACAGCCGCGGCTGTCTGTTTGAGCACGGCTGTTTTGGTGCTGACCTTCGGTTTGATGCGCGGGATGAAGGTCGACACCATGCATAACATCACCCACCTCGTTATCGGTGACGCGCAGATCCATGCACCCGGCTACCTGGAGGATCGATCTTTTTATAAGGCGGTGGTTAAGGCCGACGCACTTTTGGAGATTGCCGACAAAGCCGGCATCAAGGCTGCCCCTCGTTCTTTTGGCTACGGTTTGGTGAGCGTGGGAACCAAATCTGCCGGTGCCAGATATTGGGGGGTTGATCCGGCGCGGGAGAAGGTGGCCTTCGATTTGCCGAAGAAAATCATGAAAGGCCGTTTTCTTTCGGAGAAAGTGGAGGGCCGATCCTACATGGGTCGTCCGGTGCGTGAGTTGGTGCTGGGCCGGAAGTTGGCTCGGACCCTGCATGCTGAAGTGGGCACAGAGATTGTGGCCGTGGTGCAAGCGGCCGACGGCTCTTTGGGCAACGAACTCTTCGTGGTGACCGGCATTTTGAAAACCGTGGGCGAAGAGATTGATCGTTCGGCTGCAATCATCCACAAGGTGGATTTTGCCGAGCTTTTTGTGTCCGGTGGTCGTATCCAAGAAATTGCATTGAACGCCAGAGACAGCATGAGTCCCGAACAAGTCGTTGCGACCATGGGCGGCCTGGAGCAAGGCGCGGAGGCCGAGCTGGATGTCAAAACATGGAGGGAACTCAGTCCCAGCTTGGCGGACATGATGAGTATGTGGGACGCAGGCATGTGGATTTTTGCACTCATTTTCCTGTTGGCCGCGGGCCTCGGCGTGATGAACACCATGCTCATGGCCACCTACGAACGAATCCGCGAGTTCGGCATGCTCAAGGCTTTGGGCACCACGCCCTGGCGCATCTTGAAGGATGTGACCATTGAGGCTTTCACCCTGGGGCTTTTTTCCTGCTTGCTGGGTGCGGGTTTGGGCGTTTTGGGCATCGCCTACCTGGCTGCTTCCCCCATTGATTTGTCGGCGGCCGGTGGAGACCTTTTCTTGGAGGGCGTGGCTTTTGAGCCCATGTGGCGAGCTGCCTTCACCGCCAAAGGAGTCATACAGCCGGTGCTGGTGACTCTCTTGGTCTGTGTGTTGGCGTCCTTGTATCCGGCAGTCAAAGCGGCGCGCTTGAATCCCGTGCGCGCCATGCAGCACGTATAGTGGGAGGAGGCAGCGATGTTACTCAAAGTGGCTTGGCGCAGCATCTGGCGCAACAAGCGGCGCACCATCATTACCTTGACCTCCATCGTATTCAGTTTGACCATCGCCATTTTCTTCATCGCCATGTCGGACGGCATGTACGACAAGCTGACCGATGAGGCGGTGCGCATGCAGGCGGGACACCTGACCGTGGAGCACAAAGAATATCGGGACGCCCCGGCCATCGATTTGGTCCTGGAAGGGACTGAAGAACTTTCCAAAAGCCTGAGCCGGCTCGAAGGAGTCGAGCGCATCAAGGCCTTGGTGAGTGGACAAGGGGTGGCCAAGAGTGGGTCAGGCTCCATCGGTGTGGTCGTGTTGGGTGTGGACGCCAAGGCTGAGCGGGACCAGACTCCCTTGGCCAAGAAAATGGTGGCTGGGGAATATCTGACCGATGACGACGAGGCCAAGGTCATCATTGGTTCTTTGCTGGCCAAGCGATTGAAGCTCAAGGTGGGCAAGAAGATGGTTGTTTCTTCCAACAGCGTTGGCGGCCACCTGGTGGAGGAATTGGTGAGGGTGCGGGGTATCTTTGAGACCGGTGCCACCGAAGTCGACGGCTTTTTCATTCAGATTCCCTTGGGCTTTGCGCGGAAACTCTACGGCATGAAGCCGAATCAGGCGACGCAGCTCGGCATCATTTTGACGGCCGATGCCGATTGGGACCTGGTCATGGAGGAGGCCCCAAAACTTCTCGCCAAGGGGCAGGCCTTGCGTACCTGGCAGGAGGTCATGCCCGATCTGGCCGCTTTCATGGCCGTGGACAAGGGCTCCAATTATGTATTCCAAGGCATCATTATGTTTTTGATTCTTTTCACCATTTTCAACACCATCTTGATGTCGGTCCTCGAACGCAGCCGGGAGTTCGCCGTCTTGCTTGCCATCGGCACCTCGGTGGCTCGCATCAAGGCCCAGGTCTTCGTCGAGTCGGCTCTGATCGGTTTGGTGGGGGCATTGCTGGGCGTGGCCGCGGGGGGGGGCTTGACCTGGTATTTCAATGTGCAGGGCTTGGATGTCTCGGCCATGATGGAGGAAGGCATGGCCGTATCCGGTTTTTCCATCGACACAGTGCTTAGGCCCGCAGTGGACCCAGCCATGATGTTGCTGCTTGGAGGTGCCATCTTCGGTGCCACGATGATCATGAGCCTATTTCCCATGGGGCGCATCAAGCGCATCCCCGTGGCCGACGTCCTGCGATAGGAGAAGAATCGTGGAATCCATCATCAAGTTACAGGGTGTGGTCAAAGACTATGGACAGGGCGACGTGATCGTGCACGCGCTTCGTGGCGTGGATTTGGATCTGGCCAAGGGTGACTTCGCCGCCATCGCGGGCCCCTCGGGCTCGGGGAAATCCACCATGCTCAATATCATGAGCGGTTTGGACAAGCCTACTTCGGGCACTGTGTACGTAGACGGACAGGATTTGACCCGGATGAATCGCAGCCAGCTCTCCCGCCTGCGCATGCAGCGTATTGGGTTTGTTTTTCAGGCTTACAATCTTTTGCCCGTGCTGACCGCCTTCGAAAATGCTGAGTACGTGCTCATGCTGCAGGGCATGCCCGCGGCCAAGCGCCGTGAACGGGTCATGGGCATCTTAGAGCAGGTGGGTCTTTCGGGCATGGAACATCGCTTTCCGCGAGAGCTTTCCGGCGGGCAGCAGCAGCGAGTGGCCATCGCCCGGGCCATCGCCAGCGAACCGGCATTGGTGCTGGCCGACGAGCCCACGGCCAACGTGGACAGCAAGACGGCGGCGGCCCTGCTCGATCTGATGGCCAAGCTCAATGAAGAAAAGGGAGTAACTTTCCTGTTCTCCACACACGATCGTGCCGTCATGACCCGCGCCAAGCGATTGATCCGCTTACACGACGGGCAGATCGAGCACAACGGAAAGCCGGACCTTTCGGCCGAGGCATAGGATTCTGATGGGACGTATCACAACTTTGGCGCTGCTCTTTCTTTTCGGCCTTGCCGCCTGGCCGGCATCTGCCTTGGTCGGCGACCGTTTTGGCTCTTTTGGTTTGGATGGCAGTTTCCGCACGGTCAACGCTGCCACGGTCAACTACGATTTTCCAACCTTCTTCGACGACCGTCCCGGTGACGGCATTTCCCAGACTCTCTTGCGCTTGGAACTCGGCGGTCAGCCGGCCGACTGGTTTACCTACGAAATTCATTTGGTCCAGGATCTCAACACCACCACCGCCCCTTCAGGTGGCCTGTCCGGCACGGGCCTCCTTTCCGCCTCCGGCACGGGCATTCGCTACAGGGCCCTGGACGCCACCTGGGCCTGGGCCGAGGAAGGCCAGGTTCGCGCGGCCCTCATCTTGGACCGGCTGAACATGAAATTTCGTCTATCCTTTGCCGACATCACCATCGGTCGGCAGGCCGTCACCTTCGGCAAGGCCTACTTTTGGAATCCCTTAGATGTCTTTTTGGCCTTCGACCCACGCTCTTTCGATCGGGACTACAAGGCCGGCGTGGACGCCCTGCGCATCGATCTACCCTTCGGCGATTACTCCGGCTTGACCCTGGTGGGGGCCTTGGGTC
>JAUVAM010000180.1 GCA_030591745.1 Deltaproteobacteria bacterium | reverse complement strand
GCATCGCCCAGGCCATGGCCAGCCAACAGTTGCGCATTCTTCGCATGCGAAAGTTGGTGGGTGTCACTCGCGAAAATGGCCACGCCTATTACCGCCTGACAGAACAGCATTTGCGACAGATGATCCAGTGCATGGACTCCTGCCTCACCGAGAGCAAAGGAGAGGACGCATGAGCAAGGTCACCCGCAGACAGTTCATCCAGATCGGTGCCGGCGCGGCCGGAGCCACAGCCGTGGGTTCGGGCCTGGTCAGCCGCTGGTGGGGCTTGGACACGCTAAAGCCACCGGGTCCCCAAACCGACGGCGACAAGGTCATCCCCACTTTCTGCGAGCTCTGCTTTTGGAAATGCGGCGTCCTGGCTCATGTCAAGGATGGCAAGGTCACCAAGCTCAAGGGCAACCCGGCACATCCGCTTTCACGCGGACGCCTGTGTCCGCGAGGATTGGGCGGCACGGGTCTGCTATACGATCCGGATCGATTAAAGACCCCCCTCATCCGACGCAAGAGCGCCAAGCGCGGCGAGGAAATCTTCGAAGAGGCCACCTGGGAAGAAGCCCTGGACTACACGGCCAAGCGCCTTTTGACGGTCCGTGAAAAACACGGTCCCGAAGCCTTGGCCCTGTTTACCCATGGATATGGCGGTTCCTGGTTCTCCCATCTGGTCAAGGCCTACGGCTCGCCCAACATCGCCGCGCCCTCCTACGCTCAATGCCGCGGTCCCCGGGAGGTGGGTTACTGGCTCACCTTCGGCGCCGGCGTGGGCTCGCCCGAAACCATCGACATCGAAAACACCAAGTGCCTGACCCTCATTGGCAGTCACCTGGGCGAGAACATGCACAACACCCAGGTGCAGGAGATGGCCGACGCCACGGCCAAAGGCGCCCAACTCGTGGTGGTGGATCCACGCTATTCGATTGCCGCCGGCAAAGCCCGCTACTGGTTGCCCATCAAGCCCGGCACGGACATCGCCCTCTTGCTGGCCTGGATGCAGGTCATCGTCAGCGAAAAACGCTACGACGCGGATTACATCGACAAGCACGCCATGGGCTTCGACAAGCTCAAGGCGCATCTGGCCGACAAGACACCCGAATGGGCCTACCCCATCACGGGGATAAAACCCGAAATGATCCGCGACAGCGCACGCTTCATCGCAAGCTTTCGTCCGGCCTCGCTCATCCACCCGGGCCGCCGCACCACCTGGTACGGCGACGACACCCAGCGGGCCCGCGCCATGGCATCGCTCGCCGCACTTTTGGGATCCTGGGGACGCAAGGGTGGCTATCTCTTACCCAGCGCCATGTCTCTGCCTCAATTTCCCTACACCGAATACACGCACAAAGAAGAGAACAAAGCCGACCGCCCCGAGAGCCTTTACCCCCTGGCGGATGAAACCCTGGCCTCGGGCCTCTGTGACGCCACCATCCCGGGCAAGACCGCCCATGAACTGAAAGCCTGGATGGTTTACGGCACCAACTTGATGCAGTCTTTGCCCGATCCGAGACAGACGGCCAAGGCCATCCAGGCACTCGACTTCATGGTGGCCATCGACGTGCTGCCTGCCGAGATCTGCGGATGGGCCGACGTGGTCTTGCCCGAAAGCACCTACCTGGAACGCTGCGACAACCTCTGGGCTCCCGCCTACAAGCAACCTTTCATCGCCCTGCGCCAGCCTGTGGTGGAGCCCATGTGGAACTCAAAGCCGGGCTGGTGGATAGCCCGTGAGTTGGCCCATCGAATCGGTCTGAAGGACTACTTCCCCTGGAAGGACAGCGACGAGTACTCCAGGTATCGAATCAAGGCCGCAGGCTACGACTGCGAAGAACTTCAAAAAACCGGTGTGATCCTGGGCGAAAAAAAACCAACCTGCGAAGAGGAAGGCTTAGGCCTCAGCTTCGACACGGAAAGCTCGAAGATCGAACTCTACAGCGAGGCGCTGGAAAAAATGGGCTTCGATCCCATGCCGGTCTATCGGCCGGTGGATGAGCCGCCCCCGGGCATGTTCCGTCTGCTCTTCGGTCGAGCCCCCATGCACTCTTTCGGCCGCACCACCAACAACCAATTCTTGTCGCTGGTGCACCCGACCAACGAGGTCTGGGTTAACGCCGACGTGGCCGCAAGCTTCCCCGGGGGATTAAAGACCGGCGACCAGGTCGTGCTGATCAACCAGGACAAGGTGCGCAGCCAATCCGTACCGGCGCGGGTCACCGAACGCATTCGCGGAGACTGCGTCTACATGGTGCACGGCTACGGACACACGGCCAAGGGCATGAAGTTCGCCAAAAACCGAGGTGCCTCCGACAGCCAGCTCATCACCAGGTACAAAATAGACCCCATCATGGGCGGCACCGGCATGAACGTAAATTTCGTCCGCATTGAAAAAGTGGGGGCGACGACATGAGCAAGCCCAGACGAAAAATTCGCTACGCCATGACCATGGACACCCGCCGATGTGTGGGCTGTCACGCATGCGTCTTGGGCTGCAAGGCCGAAAACAATCTGCCTGCGGACGGCTTCCGGGACTGGATCGTCACCGAGGTTCGGGGCAAATTTCCCTATCTCAGCCAGGAGATCCGATCAGAGCGATGCAACCACTGCGCAAACAGCCCCTGCACCTCCAACTGTCCCACCGGCGCAAGCCATGTCGGCAAAGGCGGCACGGTGCTGGTGGACTCGCGCAAGTGCTCGGGCTGCAAGGCCTGCATCGCTGCTTGCCCTTACGGTGCACGCTATGTCCACGAGTCGGGTTGGATCGACAAGTGCACATTCTGCATGCACCGGGTCTCCAAGAATTTGGATCCGAGCTGTGTGGCCAACTGCCCAACCAAGGCCTTGACCTTCGGGGACTTGAATGACCCTGACAGCGAAGTGAGCAAGCAGCTCAAAAAACGCACTCACAAAGTCCTCAAGGCCGAGCTGGGCTTTGAGCCCAAGCATTTTTTCCTGCTGTAGTGCAGCGGGACCACGAGTCGGAGGAAGTCATGAAGTCTCCCCAACCCTTCGCCAATCCCTACCTAGCCGGTGTGGCCCTGGGTCTGGTGCTCTTGGCCTCGTTTTTGATCATGGGCAAGGGCCTGGGTGCCTCGGGCGCGGCCAACCGCCTTGGCGTGTCGGCCCTCGATACGCTGGCCAGCGAACACGTGGGCGCCAATTCCTACCTGGCCGGCAACAAGGCCGAGGGGAAAAGCCCCATGGACAACTGGTACATTTTCGAACTTCTGGGCGTGTTCCTGGGCGGCGCGGTCAGCGCTTACGCCGCGGGCCGCATGAAACGTGGCGTTCAACGCGGTCCGCGCATCTCGATCCGCGGCAGGCTCATCTTCGCCTTCTCGGGGGGCATCATCATGGGTATCGCCGCCCGCCTGGCCAGAGGCTGTACTTCAGGACAGGCCATGAGTGGTGGCGCTCTTTTGAGCGTGGGTAGTTGGATCTTCATGATGGCTGTTTTTGCCGGCGGCTACGCCACGGCCTGGTTCGTGAGGAGGCAATGGATATGATGCTGCCACTCCAAAGTCTGATCGCCGAGAACTACGAATTCGGCCTGGTGGTGGCCGTGGGCATCGGCTTTTTCTTCGGCTTCGTGCTGGAGCGAGCCGGCTTCGGGCAGGCCAACAAGTTGGCCGGTCAGTTTTACTTCCACGACATGACCGTACTCAAGGTCATGTTTGGTGCCATCGTCACGGCCATGCTGGGACTGAGCTTGGCGGCCGGACTGGGTTTGGTGGACTTCAAGGCCGTGGCGGAACAAGCCGCCTCCAGCACCTACCTCTGGCCCATGCTGGTGGGCGGACTCTTGCTGGGCGTAGGCTTCATCGTTTCGGGCTACTGCCCAGGCACCTCCATGGTGGCCACCGCATCCGGCAACATTGACGGCGCTTTGGCGTTCTCGGGCGTCATCGTCGGTTCGGTGCTCTACGGCGAGGTTCAGCCTTGGGTCGCCGACTTCCACGCCAGCGGAGACATGGGCCCACTTTTCTTCTTCGATCTGCTGGGTATCCCGGCCACCGTCCTGGCCGCCGGGGTGGCCCTGATGGCCGTTGGTGCCTTTTTGGGCGGAGAAATTCTGGAACGCATTTTCTCTAAGAAACGAGGGAAAGAAGCAGTGCCCGCCCCCAAACGACTGGCCTTCGCCACCTTCGGTGGTTTGGCCCTGGCCGGCCTGGCGACCCTGGCCCTGCCGACCGACGCCCCGACCGAGGCGCCGGACCGGGTCCTGGTGACCCTGAAGCCGGACCGCCTGGCCGAACGACTCCTGGAAGAACCCTGGGGCATCCGGGTTGTCGATCTGCGCGATCGGACGGCCTGTGCCAAAAAACGCGTTCCGGGATCTGAGTGTGCACCGCTTGCTGAACTGGACAAACTGGGCTTGCCTTACGCCCCGGGCAAAAAGGATCTCATCCTGGTGCCCTTGAGTGAAATGAAGACCCTGCCCGATGCGGCCGCGGCCTTTCCCGGCAAGGTGCTTGTGCTGGAGGGTGGCTTCGCGGCTTGGCGAGCGTTTGCCTATGACAAACCAGCCCCGCTTTCAGCCGGCGCCACCGCCGAACAACGAGCCAGTTACCGCTTTCAGGCCGCCTTCCATCAAGCCATGACCGGTGCCAAAGCAGCTCCGCCACCGCCTGCGCCCACCCAGACCTTCGTACCCAAGAAAAAACGCAAAGGCGGCGGCTGCAGCTAAGCCTGTCGAGAGGAATAGGCCATGGTCGAAACCATTCTCGTTCGCAACTCCAGCCACATCGATCCCGTGTTGAGCATTTGGAACTGGGAGATCCCGGTCTATCTGTTCCTGGGCGGCATGACCGCCGGCATCATGATCATCGCCACCATCATGGCCCTCTGCGACGGCGAACAAACCACGCGCTCACGATGGGTTCGCTGGAGCCCCTTTGCCGCCCCCATCCTCATCAGCCTGGGCATGATGGCCTTGCTGCTGGATCTATCCTACAAACCCCATGTCTTCCGATTCTACACGGCCTTTCGTCCGACCTCGCCCATGAGTTGGGGTGCCTGGTTGTTGGTGGGCATCTATCCGGCCACCATACTCCTGGGCCTGAGCTGGTTAAAAAAAGACGAGGTGGACTGGCTGGCCAAGTTCAAACCCATCGCCTTGCTGCGTCTTGGGCGCTTGCTTCGCTGGTTCGCCGATTTTTCCGGACGCTGGCAAAAACCCGTGCTCTGGATGAACCTGGTCTTCGGCATCGGCATGGGGATCTACACGGGCATTCTTTTGAGCGCCCTGGGTGCCGCTCGCCCGGCCTGGAACTCGGCCCTTCTGGGCCCCTTGTTTCTGGTCTCTGGATTTTCCACAGGCGCGGCCCTCCTCATGCTCTTTCCCTTGAATCACAAAGAACACGGCCTGCTCAGACGCTGGGACATGGGTGCCGTGATTCTGGAGCTTTCCTTGTTGGCCCTCTTCCTCCTCGGCCTGGCCAGCTCAAGCCAACAGAGTCGCGGTGCCGCCGAACTGTTCTTGGGCGGTCCCTACACAGCGCTATTTTGGACCCTGGTGGTGGTGGTCGGTCTTGCCGTCCCGCTGGCCATCGAGGCCATCGAGTCTTTCAAAAAACACAGCCCCACCCGACTCGCACCTGTGCTATTGCTGGTGGGTGGATTGAGCCTGCGCTGGATTCTGGTTGCCGCAGGCCAGAGTTAATCACGAGGAGGTCTGGTGCCGTGCCCCGCATCCCGGTCTACATCCTGGCAGGCGGTCGTTCCAGTCGCCTGGGCGCGGACAAGGCCCGTCTGGATCTGGCCGGCTTGAGCATGCTGGAATGGACAGCCTCCCAGTACCTGCACCTGGATCCCAAGCCCAAAGTCATCGCGGATCGCATCGGCAAGTATGACGATTTGGGTTATGAAACCCTGGCCGACCTCTTCCCCGGCCGGGGACCCGCTGGAGGTCTGGCCGCGGCCTTTGCAGACCACCGCCGCAGGACTGGTCAAGACGGCTGGTTGCTCATCACCGCCTGCGATCTCCTGGGTGTTCGCAAGAACTGGATGGAAGGCCTTCTGGCCGCCCGGCGCCCAGGTGCCAATTGGGTGGCCTTCCGCGGCGAGCATTGGCATCCCATGCCTGCCTTGGTTCATACCCAACAAAAACTAAGCGACGAAAGAGCCCTTTGGCGACTCATCGAGGCCGCATCCCCGGTTGCCCTGCCCCCGCCTGACGATTGGTGGCAAAGCGCGGATCTGAACGACGCGAGAATCTTGGGCAGGCTGGAGCGCCACAGCGGCCTTGACGTTGACACGGCCACAATTTTGCCACTACACCATGCGTAGTTCTGTCACGTGAAGGAGTACTCAATGCCCAACAAAAAAGTTCGGCTATTCGCCATCAGCACTTGCGGTTGGTGCAAACGCACCAAGCGCTGCCTGGAAGACAATAAAGTTGAAGCCACCATCACCGACGTGGACCTTTTGGATGGCGACGAAAAAGAAACCGCCCGCAAAGAAGTAGCCCGCGTCAACCCTCGCCGCTCATACCCCACCCTCATCGTGGGCGAGGGCGAAAACGAGCAAGTGATCATCGGCTTCGACGAAGACAAGATCAAGGAGTGTCTGGGACTATGAGCGACCGAGAAAAAGCACGAGCGCTGATGGAGCGCTTGGACAAGGAAGCAAAGGCCGGCGGGTACTTTCTGAGCACGGACGAAGAGATGGTCTTGGATCTGATGGATGGGCTGTTGATCAACCAGCAACGTTACGGCTATCTCGCCTGTCCATGCCGCATGGCCGATGGCGTTCGCGAAGACGATCTGGATCTCATCTGCCCCTGCGACTACCGGGATCCGGACTTGGACGAGTTCGGCACCTGCTATTGCGCGCTCTACGTCAGCGAAGAAGTCGTCAAAGGCCAAAAAAAGATAGGCTCAATCCCCGACCGCCGCCCCCTGCTGGAAGAACGAGCCGAAATCAAAATCCAAAAAGCCCAAGCAGCCAAAAACAAAAACAGCACGTTTGCCGGAGCAAGCCAACCGGTCTGGCGTTGCCTGGTCTGCGGCTACCTCTGCGCCCGCCCCCAGCCCCCTCTGAAATGCCCGGTCTGCAAAGCCGACAAAGACCGATTCGAGCGCTTCGCCTAGCATAAAGCCCCCCGTGAAACCGTTCTTCTCCATCGCCATCATCGGACTTTGCCTGCTGTTTTTCGCCAGCGCCTGCGCCGGCCCCGACGCTACGCGCAGGGTCCTGGCCGAGGGCCAGGCGGCCAGCTTGAGCCTGGAGATCCGGGGCAAGACCTGGTGGACCTGGCGCATCGACGCCGACGGCATCAAGGGCAACGGAGTGAACCTGAAACGCG
>JAUVAM010000236.1 GCA_030591745.1 Deltaproteobacteria bacterium | reverse complement strand
GTACCCTTGCCGATCGAGCGAGGGAGGCTGGCCATAACGTGGTCATCGTCAGCGGCGACAAGGACATGATGCAGTTGGTGGGGCCGGGGGTGGTGCTCTTGGATCCCATGAAGGGCAAGCGTTATGACGCTGATGGTGTTTTCGAAAAAATGGGGGTGAAACCCGAGCAGGTGGTGGATCTCTTGGCCCTGATGGGTGACAGCTCGGACAATATTCCCGGCATCCATGGAGTGGGGCCGAAGACCGCGGCCAAGCTGCTTGTTGAGCATGGGGACTTAGAGAGCGTCTTAGCGGCTGCCGCCGGCATGAAGAAATCCAAGCTCAAAGAGCGGCTTATCGAACAGGCGGACTCGGCGCGTTTGTCGCAGAAGTTGGCTGCCATCAAGCGGGATGTGGACATGGCGCTGTCTTTGGACGACCTGCGCTTGTCTCCCCCTGATGAGGAAAAGCTCGATGCTTTTTTTGTCGAGATGGAATTTTCTGCTTTGAGGCGTAGTCAGGTGGCTGTTCGCACCATCGACACCGAGCATTACGAAACTTTGTTGGACCTTAAGCAATTGGCGGCATGGGTGGAGCGTATTCGCGGGGCTGGACGTTGCGCCCTGGATCTGGAAACCGATTCGTTGGATCCCATGCAAGCCCAAATCGTGGGCATGAGTTTTTGTGTAGCCGAGGGCCAGGCCGCCTATTTGCCTGTGGCCCACGAGGGAGAAGGGACGCCAAGGCAACTCGATCTTCAGGTGGTCTTAAAAGAGCTGTCCGAGATCTTCGGACCCGATGGCGTGGAGATCTGGGGCCAGAATATCAAGTTTGATGCCCTTATCCTGAGGCGACACGGGCTTGAGCTGGGGCGCATCGCGGCTGATTCCATGCTGCAGTCTTATCTGCTCGATCCGGGACGCCAAAGTCATGGTCTGGATCACTTAGCCGAAGAGCTTCTGGGTCACGACACCATCAAATACAAAGAAGTGACCGGCAAGGGCAAGCACCAGGTGACTTTCGCCGAAGTGCCTTTGGATAAGGCCACGGCCTATGCCGCGGAAGATGCGGATGTGACCTTTCGTCTTTGCGAGAAGTTGGGGGCCCAGGTAGAGGAGGCCGGGCTGGGTGAGTTGATGCAGGGACTCGAACTGCCCTTGTTGCGGGTGCTGATCAACATGGAGGAGGCGGGGTTTTTGGTCGATGCCAGAAGTTTGATCGAGCTTTCGACGGAGTTGGGTTCGGAGCTTGTTCGGATGGAGCAGCGCATTCACGAGTTGGCCGGGCACGCGTTTAATATCAATTCACCAAGCCAACTGAGGGTGATTCTCTTCGAAGAACTGGGCTTGCCCGTGCAGAAGAAAACAAAATCCGGGCCATCAACGGACCAGAGTGTGTTGGAAATTTTGGCTTCAGAACATCCATTGCCCGCTGAGATATTGGCTTTTCGGCAAGTGGCCAAGCTGAAATCTACATACGCCGATGTCCTGCCGGGCATGATCAATCCAGAGACTGGGCGTGTCCATAGTCGCTTTCACCAGGCCGTGGCGGCCACCGGGCGTTTGTCTTCTTCGGACCCCAACCTGCAGAATATCCCCGTGCGGACCGAGTTGGGACGGCGGATTCGCAAGGCTTTCATCGTGCCCCCTGGGCATAAATTGCTCAGCGCCGACTACAGTCAGGTCGAGTTGCGTATTTTGGCGCATGTGACCGGAGACCAGAATTTGCGAAAAGCCTTCCAGGACGGGGAGGATGTACATGCTCGAACCGCCGCTCGTATTTTCGATGTGCCGGTGGATCAGGTGTCTTCCGACATGCGCACCCGAGCCAAGGCGGTCAATTTCGGCATTTTGTATGGTCAGGGGCCTTTTGCCTTGGCCCGGCAACTTGGCCTTTCTCATGGAGAGGCCAAGGAGATCATCGATACCTATCTCGAACGCCATGCGGGCGTTTCGACTTGGATTGCCAAGATTCACGAGCAGGCACGAGAAGAGGGTCTGGTGACCACTTTGTTCGGCCGCAGGCGATTTTTGCCCAATCTGTCGAGTCGCAATTTTAACGTACGCAGCAACGCCGAGCGCATGGCCCAGAACACGCCCATTCAGGGTACCGCGGCGGATATCATCAAGCGAGCCATGGTGGATATCCATCAGGCTTTGAGCGAGCAAGGGATGCGGAGTCGCATGATCTTGCAGGTTCACGACGAGCTCATGTTTGAGGTGCCTGACGAGGAGCTGGACTTGCTGGAAAACCTTGTTCGCGAGAAGATGGAGCATGGTGTACAACTCGAAGTGCCTCTGGTGGTCGACGTGCATGTGGGTCTGAGCTGGGATGAGGTTCACTGAGCGAAGGGCGGGATCGGATGGCAACACAAGAGAGTACAGCCAGGGCTGAACGGCATGTCCAGGCCATGATCGAGTTGGGTCGAAGCTTGACCGCGGTCCACGACCTGGACGAACTGTTGCGCCTGGTGGTCGAGCGGGTGACCGAACTGCTGGAGGCGGACAGGACCACTTTGTTTTTGGTCGACGACAAGCGCAAAGAGATTTGGTCCAAGGTGGCCCAGGGTCAGTCCGTAAAAGAAATTCGAATGCCCCTCGGCAGGGGGGTGGCCGGTTGGGTGGCCCAGAACGGCAAATCCATCAACCTGCGGGACGCATACAAGGATGATCGCTTCAACCCGGAAGTGGATCGCGAGAGCGGCTACAAGACCTGTAGTTTGATCTGCATTCCCTTGCGGGGGAAACGCGGAGACGTGTTGGGCGTATTGCAGGCCTTGAACAAGAAGGACGGGTACTTCAGTGTCGACGACGAGAAGATGCTGGAGGCCATCTCGTCCCAGGTCTCTGTGGCCATTGAGAACGCCCAGCTGGTGTTGAGCGTGTTGGACAAGAACCTAGAACTCATCGAGGCCCAAGAAGCTTTGGCGCGGCGAGTGCATGAGCAGGAGATTTTACTTCGGCTTGAAGCGGAGATCGGTAGTGCTCTGCGGGCTGAGGATATCTTGACTCGTTTGCTGCATCAGGTGGTGGATGCGGTCGGCTGTGAAGCCGGTAGCGTTCTCCAGGTGACGGAAGAGACAGGGGATTTGACCTTTGCTGCCGCCGTGGGAGAGAAGGAAGAGGCCGTAAAGCATTTGCAGCTTCCGCGGGGGGCCGGCGTCGTGGGTTGGGTGGCGGAGCATGGCAGCTCGGCCCTAATCAATGAGCCGGAGCGGGATCCCAGGCATCTGAAGTCTATTGGGAAAGACTTGGATTTCCCGATTCGAAATATCCTGGCCGTGCCTTTGTCCCTCGGGGGCGAGCGAATTGGGGCCCTGGAGCTTCTGAATAAAAAGTCGGGTGGATTTGACTCAGACGACGAAAAACTGGCCAAACTCATTGCCGGGCGGGCTGTCACCGCGATTCAGGTGGGCCGTCAGCGACAAGCGGTGGAGTTGGACGCCAGGTTGAAATCCATTGGCCAGGCCCTGTCCGGGGTCATCCATGACTTTCGCACGCCCATGACCATCATCTCCGGCTATGTGCAACTCATGGCCATGGAAGGAGACAAGGAAAAACGCAGCAAACAGGCCGAAACCACCCTCCGGCAGTTTGATTTCATGAACGACATGACGCGAGAATTGCTTGCCTTCGCCCGCGGGGAGTCCAAGTTGTTGTTGCATAAGGTATATACCAATCGTTTATTCAAGGACCTGAGGGAGCTGTTGCAACGAGAGTTGGAGTTGTCAGGAGTGGAGCTGCACCTGGATGACGTTTTCGAGGGCGTCTTGAGGGTGGACGAGAACAAGCTGCGGAGGCTCATATTCAATATCACCCGCAATGCCCGTCAGGCCATGCCTGAAGGTGGCGACTTCACCATTCGGGTGGAAGGGCAGGACAATGGTGTCTTGTTTTTGTTTACCGATACCGGATCCGGCATTCCTGAAGAGGTCAGGCCTCGGCTTTTTGAGTCTTTCGTCACCAGCGGCAAGGAAGGTGGCACGGGTCTGGGTTTGGCCGTTGTGAAAAAAATCGTGGATGAGCATCAGGGGACCATCAAGGTGGAGAGCCCGCCGGAAGGGGGGGCGTGTTTTCGCATCTGGTTGCCGTCGAGGATGGAAAAACGCTCTTGATTGCAGATGGATGGACCTTTCGAAAGCAGCCGAAAGCTTGCCTCCATAACCTGGCCCTGTTATGCTGCCAGCAATTGGAAGCCGCATAATGGTCGGATTCTTGACAGGCTAGTATAATTAAGTAAAATTTAGGTGTAATTAACATTAACTTTAGATAACGAGCATATGAAAAACACCTTCACCATCGGCATTTTCTTCGCCAATTTGTTCTTGCTGCTGGGCTGTAATGCCCACCAGCAACTGCGAGAACAGGTGATGCGATTGGAGATCGAGGTGCAGGATTTGCGCAACAGCAACCAGCGCATGGAGACCCAGCTGGAGGAGCTTCGCATCCAACTGAGTGTCATCCGCCAGCGAGTGACCCCTGCCGCTGCCGGCAAGGGCGCGGCCAAAAACCACATACCCTCTCTCCGAGTGGTTCGACTCAAGCCAAATCGTGCAATCCCGGTTGATCCGGACGGGGAATCGCTTGGAATCCAGGAAGCAGACGTCGGGCGCGATGAACCGATACCCATGTTGACCAACAAGGGCAAGGCGGGGTCGGTTCGTCACCGTTTGCAGCGTCGTCGGGCGCCCAAGGCCTCGGAACTGGATCCGGTCAACCCCTATGCGGCGCAAGATCGTCTGCCGGTGGACCGGGTGGCGGCGAGACGGAGTTTGGACGAACCTTTGGTGGTCACTTCGGGAGAGGATGCGGGACCTGATGAGGCCTCTGGAGATGAGCAGCCGGCACCGGATTATGCTCCTGGCAACAAAGCATACGATGTTGCTTATGCGTATTATCGTGTCAATGATTTTGATCGGGCCGTTGAGGCTTTGGATGGTTATTTGCGTAAGCATGCCCAACATCCCAAGGCGGCGGACGCCATGTTTTATTTGGCCAACGCCCGCATGATGCTGGGCCAGGTGGACCGGGCAGAGCAGAAATTCCTGGTCTTGGTGGAGCGATTTCCGCGTGATACGAGGGCTCCCGAGGCCTTGTTTCTAGCGGGTCGTTGCCAGGAAAAGGCGGGCCAAGCCACCAAGGCCAAGGGTACTTATCTCCAGTTGGTTGAGAGTTATCCCCGATCGGCTCACGCGGGAGAAGCCAACCGGAGGTTGAGTCTGATTCGTTGAGGAGGTTGATCATGCGTCTTCGCTCGTACTTTGTCATCGCCATTTCCTTGACCTGCCTGGCTTGGTTGTCTTTGGCCAGCGCACAGGAGGTGGTGCCCTCCGAGGCCCATGATTCTGTGAATCCGCCGAAGATTTCGCCTACAACAGGGGGCAAGACAGAGGCCCAGTCGGAACATACAGTCGTGCCGGGTGACAACCTTTGGGACCTCTGTGCCCGTTACCTGAACAATCCCTGGTATTGGCCTCGGGTATGGTCTTACAACCCGGAGTTGAGCAATCCTCACTGGGTTTATCCTGGGCAGATTGTGCGGTTTTTTCCCAGCGGACAATTGCCCAGCCAGCTGGATACGATCGAGACCAGCGGTCAGTTCGAGGTGCCGGATACGGTGGAGGATGACATTGAATCCGAACTGGTTCCCGGGGAGTTGGTCTCCATGAGCGGGGACTTTGTTCGCGTCAAGACATTGGGCTTTTTAAAGCTGAATCGCAATGCCTACGTGACCAAAGATGATGAGAAGGGCTTGGGCAAGATTTACGCTTCGCGTGAAGAAAAAGAATATCTGTCCGAGTTTGATTCCATCTATATCCATTTTGACAGCGCTTCCGATGTGAAGGTGGGACAGCAATACTCCATCATGCGCACCATCCAGAAGATCCATCACCCGATTACTGAGAAACTTGTCGGTTTCCAGATCATGTTGCTGGGTATTTGCCAGGTGGTGAAGATGGACGAGAGTGCCGTGACGGCCATCATCACCACTTCGGTGCAGCCCATCAAGCGCGGTGACCGAATCGGTCCTTTGATGCCCCAATTGGCCAAGAGAATTTCCCCCAAGGCCAACAGCGTGGAACTGCGCGGATACATTGTTGGGAGCAAGGTGAGCTTTATGACCCTGCTGGGCGAGACCCATATGGTTTTCATTGACCAGGGCAAACAACAGGGCGTGGAAGAGGGCAATACTTTCGATGTGGTGCGCCGAGAAGATAGCTTGTTCATCCCGGGCAGCGGCAAGGAAGCCAACCGTTGGGATACCAAGGTGCCCCCGGAAATTTATGGTCGGATCATGGTGGTGGACGCTCGAGACAACGCCAGCACCGGTATCGTTATAGCCTCCATGCGTGAATTGAGGGTGGGCGATCGGGTATACATGGGCGTACAGTGAGTCCCGATTGTTGTTTGTTGCCCTCGGATGAGGCCTATCCGCGGGAGTTAAGCGAGATACCTGATTCCCCCAAACAGCTTTTTTTGGCCGG
>JAUVAM010000235.1 GCA_030591745.1 Deltaproteobacteria bacterium | reverse complement strand
GGTTTGTGCAGCGCCACCCTGGTGGCGCCTCAGTGGGTTCTGACCGCGGCGCATTGCGTACAGGGGGCGAGCAACGGCTATTTCATCACGGCCCCGAATATCTACAGCGCCAGTGCCTCCGACTATCACAGGGTGCACGATACCTATACGCACCCCAGCTACAATTCCAGCGCATGGGATCCCAACGACGCTTACGATGTAGCCATGGTGGAACTGGTCAGCCCCATCACCGGCATCACCCCCTACGAGCTCAACACGAGCAACATCTCCGGCTGGGCGGGCGATCTTTTGACCTACGTGGGCTATGGCACGCAGGATCTCTATGATGGAACCGGATCCGGCATCAAGCGCGTGGCGGATGTGGAGATCTCCTGGGTCTACTCACGAAGTTACAACAACCAATTCGTGACCACGGGCGTTTGCGCCGGCGATTCGGGTGGTCCTGGTCTCTACGATGACAATGGCACCTGGCGGGTGGTTGGGGTGAATTCCTCGGTGGGCAACAACAACGGAGACCCTTGCCTGGGTGTTTCTTCCCACATGCGGGTGGACTACTTCGCCGATTGGATCGCCGGCTACACCGGCTCCGCGGTGCCTTCCTGTACGACCGACCCCTCCCGCTGTCTTTGCCCCGAGGCCTGCATCAATGGGGTCTGCGATGATTCCGTCTGCCAGACCATGGATTGTTCGGATATCTACAATTGCATGGTGGAATGTGGCGCCGACGCCGGCTGCCAGAACGAATGCTACAATACAGGCAGTCCCCAAGGACAGATTGACCTGAATGCCATGTTGGCTTGCTGGGATGACCATTGCGGCGAATTGGAGGGCGATGCCTGGATGGACTGCATTGAGATAAACTGCCAGTCCGAACTTGATACTTGTTTTCCGAGGGTCACAGGCGACGCCAGTTGTGAAGAGATCTACAACTGCATGGTGGACTGCGGTGCTGATGGGACCTGCCAACAAGCCTGCTATGAGACCGGCACGGTCCAGGCGCAGGATGAGTTGGGGGCCATGTTGGATTGTTGGGAGGATAGCTGCGGTGAATTGGAGGGCGACGCCTGGAGCGATTGCATTTATGAAAGTTGCGCCGCTGAGCTGGATACCTGTCTCCCGCCTGATGACTGCGCCATCACCGGAGGCGACTGTGCCGCGGGCGAGGCTTGTTATCCCTCGCCCACCGGCGCCACCAATTGTCTCGACTCGGAGGAGGTCACGCCGCCGGATGCTTGCGACCCACAGATCATTTCTTGTGACGATGGGTACATTTGCTTGGATACGGGCGACGGCACCGGCCATTGTTTCGACTGGTGTATGGGCGACGGCGACTGCGGCCAATACGAAAGCTGCAGTTTCCTTTTTGGGGATTTTCCCGACTTCGGCATCTGTCTTTGCATCGACGATGACGATGATGGGGTTTGCATTCCCGACGATTGTGATGACACCGATGATCAGGCCAATCCCGGCTTGGCCGAAGTTTGCGGTGACAACGTCGACAACAACTGCGACGGCGACACGGATGAAGATTGCGGGACATGCACGGACGTGGACGGCGACGGGATCTGTGTCCCCGCCGACTGTGACGACAGCGACCCGAACGTCAACCCCAACGTCGAAGAAGTTTGCGGCAACAACATCGACGACAACTGCGACGGCGACACGGACGAAGGTTGCGGGACCTGCACCGACGCGGACGATGACGGTTATTGCGACGACGTGGATTGCGATGACAACGACAATCTGGTGAACCCGGGCGCGACCGAGCGTTGCGGCAACAACATCGACGATGATTGCGACGGCCAGACCGACGAGGGCTGCTCGACTTGTACTGACCTGGACGGCGACGGCTACTGTGAAGATTTGGATTGCGACGATCACAACAGCGCCAACAACCCGGGGGCCGTCGAGCGATGTGGCGACGCCGTGGACAACGACTGCGATGGGCAGGTCGACGAGGGCTGTTCGACTTGTACCGATTTGGACGGCGACGGGTTCTGCGAAGGCACGAGCGATTGCGACGATCACAACTCAAGCGTCAACCCCGCGGCCACCGAAGTTTGCGGCAACTCCGTGGATGATGATTGCGACGGGCAAATCGACGAAGGTTGCGGCGTGCCCCCTTGCAATGACAATGGGGACTGTGACGACGACAATCCCTGCACGATCGATCTTTGCACCCTCGATGGCTGCACCCACGAGAGCGAAATCGAAGGCATGGCCTGCGGTGAGTCCATGATGTGCAGCCAGGGCGCTTGCGTGGCGGCACCCAAGGCCGAGAAATCCGGCTGTAGCGTGGCCGCTGGCTCTGGCGATCTCGGCCCTTCAGGCCTCTTGATTCTGATGGGTTTGCTTGGCTTGGCGTGGCGTCGGCGCTGTGACTAGACAGTCTTGATGAGGCGTAATCTTCACACTTGAGTCAAGAGCGAATGCAGCCTGGTCATCGAGTAGACTGTCTTGTGTCGTGTCGCGAAGCGACATGGCGCTAGGGTTTCTTGAACAGGAACGATCTGGGTGGGGATTGGCAGATGGCGCCAGGGTGCTTTTAGCTGCCCTGACGACAGATGCCGCTTGCCGTGCAGTTGACTTGATCCGCGCCAGGGGGACAGGGCCAGCAATGATCCACTTGAGTGCAGTCGGGTCGGCAGTCGGCTGGGACCTCGCCCGTGAAGGGGGAATCCACCAGGCAAGGATCGCCGTCTCTCACAAGCACGCTACGGGCTTTGGGGCAAGCACAACACTGGCGGAGATCCACCACCCAGGCGCAGTCCGAATCTGAGCCACAGGCGAAATCGCTTGCCGGCAGGCAGAGGCCGCAGCCTTGATCTTCAGTGACACAGAGGTGGGTTTCGGGGCAGGCGGCGTCTTCGATGCAGCCGCAGTGGCGAAGGCATGCCTGGTTGCTGCAGGCGCCGTCCGTCGGGCAGTGGGAGTCCTCGTTGCAGGCCAGGGCCGCGGGCTCCGTGTCCACGTAGCATTCCCAGGTGCCCAGACCGTCGGCGTCCATGCAGACGGATGTGGCGGGGCAGGCGGGTCCGCAGGGCGCGTATCCTTCGCTGGAACAAGCGGCAAAGACAAATACCAGGAAAAGCATGAAAGCAAATCGCATTGAGAAGTCCTCCTTGCGGCATCATAGCAGAAATGGTTTGCGACCGGGCTGGCTCTTGCCCATGATGGTCCTATGAAGCGATTTGTCAGACCCTTGTTTCGGGTGCTCATCACCGTGGGCTCGGTGTATTTGTTGGCGGCTCTGCTTTTGTTTTTCTTTCAGGACAGGATCATCTTTCCGGGTCAGGCGCTCAAAGGTATGCCTGACGCGGGGCAGGGGGTGGCAGGCCTTCTGCGCCTGTGGACCGAGCAGGATGAGGGCCGAAGCGAGGCCTGGTTTTTGCCTGCCCTGGATGCCTCGAACGAAAAGCCTGCCGGGCTTCTGGTTTTTACCCATGGCAACCATGAGCTGATCGATTCTTGGCCGTCCGCGCTGCGTACATACCGCCGCATGGGCTTTCATGTGCTCTTGCCCGAGTACCGGGGTTACGGTCGTAGCGAGGGAAGTCCATCGGAAGCGGCGATCGTATCGGACATCGAGCAGCTCCTAAAGAGCGTACTGGCCCGCCCTGATGTGGATCCGGGCCGCGTGGTTTACCATGGTCGCTCCATCGGTACCGGGGTGGCTTGCGCTCTGGCGCGGGTGAGAAAACCTCAGGCCATTATTTTGCAATCGCCCTTTGTCAGCTTGACTGAGATGGCCCATCGTATGCTCATGCCGGGGTTCTTGTTGCGCAGTCCCTTTGAGAGCCAAGAGGCCTTGCAGGCACTGGGCCTGCCAGTGCTTATCTTCCACGGCGATGTGGACACGGTTGTGCCCACCCATCATGGCAGGCGTTTGCATGAGGCGCTGCCGGGCAGTCGCTTCGTACTGCAATCTTGCAATCATGGAGATTGCCCGCCGGATTTGGCTCGTCACTTTGAGCAGATTGCGAGTTTTCTCGCCGACGGAAATCTCTTGTAGGCATCCTGAGCTTGGAACGCTTGCCCTGGCTGTGATACTGATCCGGAACGTCGAACATGTTGATAAGGAGCTAATCATGTCGGTCTCCAAGCGCGGAAGCATTCTGTTCATGCAGGCAATCCTTTTTGTTTGCCTTGTCCTTCCTGGTGGCACAGTCCAGGCAAAGGATCTGCGACGCATCTCGGCCGTGGTTTTGCCGCCTTACGCCTCAGAAGGCGGGGCTGCGCAGCGCTTGGCTTGGGGCATGGCCGATCGTGCCGGGGCTGAGCTTATGGGTACCGGCAATTACAACCACTTTCATTTGAAGCAGGTGTTGTCCATGGCCCGCAGCCACGATATGGCGGCTGAGGCCCTGGGTAAGCCCGCCCAGGCCTTGCGCGCCGTCCGCATTTTGGGCGCCGACAGCGGAGTCTTCGGAAGCCTCAACCGGCTAAAGGACGGACGTTGGCGTCTTGTTTTCACGGCCTTCGAGGCAGGCTCGAGCCGTAAGCACAATGGCCGGACGGATCTGCCGGCGGACACGGCCAAGGCCGTCGAGGCGGGTGGCCGTGTTTTGGCGGGTGCCTTGCGCAAGTTGCAACATGTTAAGGAAGCCGGCGAGCAATCCGCACATCCTCATAGCGGTTCAGCTCAGGCCATGGATGCCTATTTGTCTTGTTATGCAGTGCTGGTCGAGCAGCCGATGGGCTTGCGCAAATCCCACATCATTGAGCCCAAGCGTTTGCGCCAGGCGCGCAGCGATTGCATGAAGGCGGTGGAACTGGACCCCAAGTTTTATGCCGCCTGGGCCGCTTTGAGTATTGCCGACGCCCTGTCCTTCGAGAACGAAGAAGCGCTTCGCGCTTTGAAGCAAGCCCAAGGTGCCAAGGGATACCTGCCGCTCGCGCCGATCGCCCATTACTGGATGAGCACCCGTTTCAAGTCCTCGGCCGAAGGGGCGCAGGTGCTGGAAAAGGCCGCGGATAAGCATCCCGGTTCCTTGATCCTCCTGACCTATCTCGGCGAACATTTGAACATCAGTCGCAGTTACGCCAAGGCGCTGATTGTCTGGGAGCGCTATCTCGGCCATGTGAAGACCAGCGCATATGCCTTGGCTCAGAAGGGATACTCCTTGGCCCGGCTGGGCAAGTTGGATGAGTCCATCGCCGTCAGCCGCGAGGCCTCCGAAATGGACACGAATTGTCTGGACCTGAAATTGGAGTTGGCCAGCCGTTTGGTGGACGCCAAAAAACTGGATGAGGCAGAAGCCATGCTCTTGCCCATGAGCAAGGCCCCCGATGTCTTCGGTGAGATTTTGTTGCGCTTGGGCTATGTGTATTTACTGTAAAAGCAGGACGCCAAGGCCGAGCCCCTGTTCAAACAGGCCTTGGCGATGGCCAAGGGGCCCAATGAATGGCGAACCCGGGGCCGCGCGCGTTACGATTTGGCGATTGTCCTGGTGCGACGCAACCGGCCGGTGCAGGCCGAGCAGCACTTGTTGGACGCGGCCGCCGAGGGTTTTTTGGTCAAGCAAGCCCTGGTCGACAACGACGATTTGAAGGTGCTGGCCAAGCGTCCGCGGGTGGCCAGGCTTTTTCAGCAAACCAAACTCAAGCGCAACCCCTTGCTGATCAAGTCCTCTCCATTTCCCATCGACTTCGCCGGTGAGCCCAGGCCCGATGGTGACCGTCCAGCGCCCATCACGGGCGTACGGTTTTAGGTTTTAAAGTTCCTTGAGCGATCCATTTCCCATCATCCTGGCTTCCACCTCCCGCTATCGACAGGAGCTCATGGGGCGTTTGGGTCTGCCCTTTGTGGCCGTGCCGCCGCTTTATGAAGAAGAGCATGATTTGGATTTGCCACCCGAGGAGCTGGTCTTGGAGCTGGCCGAGCGCAAAGCGCGCTCTTTGGTCGAGCTGCACCCCGAATCCTACATATTGGGCTCCGATCAAGTGGTGGAGTTGGACGGGCGCATCCTGGGCAAACCGGGCAACGTGGAAGCTGCGGCAAGTCAGTTGGCGGATTTGTCAGGGAGAAGCCATCGTCTTTTGACCGGCGTGGTCTTGATGGATGCCGCCAGTGGGCGGGTTGAGCGGGTCTTAGACGTTCACCTGATGACTATGCGCAGGCTGACAGCAGATCAAATCGTGGCTTATGTGACCCGGGAGATGCCGGTGGATTGTGCCGGGTCTTATCGAGTAGAGGGTCCGGGCATCGCCTTGTTTGAAAGCATGAAAGGCGAAGACTTCACCGGGATCATCGGTCTGCCACTGACCAAGGTGGTGGACCTTTTGGGTGTCATGCAGGGCGTCTGCGAATAGCGCCAAGGAGAAGAAGGAGCATCATCAAGGGAAGGGGATCGGATTGACTTTTCAGGCCGCAGTCGCAAGAGGCGGCATCATCGCTGTCTAAGACATCCCCCCCATCTCCCTCCGTACCGCCGTCCATGCCCGCGTCAATCTCCGTACCCGCG
>JAUVAM010000454.1 GCA_030591745.1 Deltaproteobacteria bacterium | reverse complement strand
CCCGCATCTTCGCCACCCGCATCCACCACCACGCCCGCATCCTGGGCGTCTTCGCAGTCGGCTGCCTGGGCCTGGGCCTGGAAGTCATCTGAGCAAGAGCCTGCCCCATAGGCACCGGTTTCCGGCAGCACATGGCGCTGACCCTGGCTGTCTTCGGTCAAGAACCAGTATTGGTGACAGCCCCCGCCGATGAACACCTCGGCCAGGTAGGTGCCGTGGGTGGCCACGCCCGCTTCCAATTGCATGCCGTGGCATTGGCCGTCGACCACCACCTGCAGGGATCGGGGTGCCGCGCCCCCTTCATGGAAGTAGTTGACATAGAAGGTGGGGCTGGTGGAACTCTTGCTCCGGTGGGCACCCGCCACGAGTCGAGGCAAGGTCTCGCTGCCTTGTCCCGGGTTGCCAAAGTACCAGTTGCTGTATCCGCAGGAGCTGCCGGGGGCGAAACCGAAACCCACCTGGCTTTGACTTTTGTCTGCGTCCAAGAGGATGCGGCGGTGGCCTTCGTAGTTGGGGCATTCCGTGACCCAGGCGACCACGGCACCCCAGCCGTCGGCGTTGCCCGTGGAGCCCACTTCACCAGTGGCGCTGAATCCGAAATAGCCGCAGCGGGTCCAAGGGCTGGTGCCTGAACCGCCGTTGAGGGTGCAGTTGAAGGCCTCGGTTCCTGACTCGCAGCCGCAGGCCGCGGCCCCGTCGCAACCGTTCGTGCCGATGTCGGAGCGAAGCGTGCAATAGGAGTTGTGGCTCAGGCTGCCACCGTTTAGCTGAATGTGCCGGCTGTGAAAGCGAGCGGCTCTGCTGGCGTTGTTGTTCTGCACCATGGGGTCGCTGACGGCGAACTCGGTGGAGCCCGAGCCCCCGCAAGAGCCCGAGGTGCCCAAGGCCACGCTGTTGGGATCCGAGCGAGCCCGGTTGACCGCCACCAGCATCAGGCGTTCCTGGTAGTCGGGATAACCGTCTTCGGGCACGCCATTCAAGGCACTGTGTGTTTGCCGTGTTTCGATCTCCGTCTCGTTGCCACAGGCAAGCCAAGCGGAGGACAGGACGAGAACAAGGAGTGCTTTGCTCATGTGCCCAACTCCTGGCGCCAGGCGCCCTCTAAGACCCCTCGGGTTTGGCCGAAAGCGCTTTTTATGGCTTGTTCCGGCGGCAAGCCTTGCCGCAGCATACCCAGCAAGGTCATCATGCGCTCGGCACCGAAGCGGCGCATTAACCAGGCTACCATATGCTCGGCTTGGTGTAACAGGGCCTGCCTTGCAAGCAGGTTGCCGCGATTTTCGCCCAGGCGTTGCTCCAGCCGCCGCCAGGGAATCATGGTTTTCCGCCAAGCCGGGGAACGGGTTTTCTTGGAGCCCGGGCTGCACCAGTGAGCCAGGCCTTCGCTCAACCAGACCGGTGCCTTGCCATAGCTTATTTCGTCCACGTAGCGATGGCCCAGCTCGTGGGTCAGGATGTCAAGCCAGGTGGCCTGACCTCGTGCAGGATCCGCGTAGGACATGATGCGGCCATAGGCATAAAGCCCCCGCGTTTGGGGGCGCAAAGCGCCACCGGCCAGCTCGATGAAAGCCCGCTGGTTGGCGAATACCTTGAGGTGAACAGGGCCTACGAGCCGATGACGGAAGGTTGCTTGGGCAAGGGCATGGGCCTTTTCCAGCAAAGTCCGCAAGGATGCCGCCGCCTGGCCGGGGGGGAGTTCCAGTACGAAGTCCTGATCACCGATGCGCGTGTCGATATGCAAGCTGGTGTTGGGCAGGTCTGAGATGGCGTGGAATCGAACAGCCAGATCTTGATCGTTGAAACGATGCCGGACTTGAGTCTGGGCTCGTTGGTAGGCCCTGTTGGCCTTGTCGTAGAGCCCGCTTTCACGAAACATGTCGCCCAGAAGAATTTGGGTGTCACCATTCGATGCCTTGTCCTCAAAGGAGGCTTGGGCGGCTGCAAATTCCCGTGCTCGCCGGTCCACTTCGCCAAGCATGGCCCGAGTCATGGCCCGGTTTGCCGGATATGAGTCGAGTGATCTTTTGAGTAGTTGGCGAGCTTCTGCGAAGCGTGCCCGGCTTATGGCCCAGCGAACCCGCGCCAAAACGGCTTGCACCCGTCTTTGTCGGCAGGTCTCGGCTCGATCCAAGGCCGCCCGATGCAGGCCGGGGCCCTGCTTCTGTTGGGCCAGGCGCCGATAGCGGATTTCTGCCTGGCGATAGATTTCTTCGGCCCAGACCCAGTCACCGGCTGTTCGCTGCAACTCGGCTGCCTCGTAGGCCAGGTCCGGATTGTGAATGTCCAAGCGCATGGCCTGGGCGTAAGCCTCTTCGGCTTGGGCCCACAGCTTCATGGCCTCTTTGGCTTGCCCGGTGGCCCGACAGTAAACGAACAAGGCGCCGCGGATCTTGCCCAAGGCCCTGTGAATGCCTGCCTGTCCGGCATCGACCGCGGTGGCCTTTTCCAGGTCCGCGGCCGCGCCACGCAACATGGACTCGGCCGAGGCGTAGGCGGACCTGGCCACGGCTTCTTCGCTCATGGAGCCGGCCAAGGCCGCACGGACGAAGAGCAGTTCGGCCGAATTGGGGTGTTGGCTCAAACCCCGGCGCAAGGTTTGGGAGGCCTTACGGTGCTCGCCGGTCTCCACGTATGCGCGAGCCAGCGTGGCCCAGCGCATGGCCGGCGCAGGCCCCGAGGCCATGAGCGCCCTGAGTCCCACGATGGCCAAATGGGGCTTGTCCACCATCAGAAGCTCGAAGCACAGCCTGTCGACTTGGGCACGGAGTTTAGCGGAAAACGGGGCCGGCATTGGTTTCTTTGCATCGGCCGCCAAAAGCGTGGTCAGGAGGTCCAAGGCCTTGTCATACTGCCGTTTGTCGGCGAGGCGCTGGGCTTGCACCAAGCCCTCATCGGGGGGTTTGGCCCAGGCGGCACTCGTTGCCAGCAAAAGGCAGGAAAGAAAAATGCTGGTTACACACAGACGCATCGGGCAAGTATATCACCTTGCGGCGGACGCTGTCTGTGCTAATCTAGTCGAGCTTTTTTCAGACAATAGGGAGCCAATATGCACGCACTGAAACCCTTTACCTACCATCGCCCCGCATCGGTGGACGAGGCTCTTACTCTGTGGGCCTCCACCACGGAGTCCATGTACTTGGCCGGCGGCACGGACTTGATGGGTCGCATGCGCAGTGGCCAGTTTGCGCCGAAGGCGGTCATCGACATCAAGCGCATCGAAGAGCTGGGTCGCATCGAGCTCCTGGATGACGGATCCTTGGCCATCGGCGCTGCGGTGAGCGTGGCTGCTGCTGCCCGTCACCCGGAGGTACAGACATGCTATCCCGTTTTGTCTCAATGTTGCGACGAGCTGGGGTCCTATCCATTGCGGCAACGAGCCACGGTGATCGGCAACATCTGCAATGCCTCGCCTTGCGCCGACACGGCACCGGCTTTGCTTTGCCTGGACGCTTCGGTGGACGTGGCGGGCAAGAACGGACGCCGTCTCATCCCCATGAATGAATTCTTCCGTGGCCCGGGCCAGTCGGCCTTGGAGCCCGGTGAATTGGCATGTCGCGTGATCCTGCCCGCAGCAAGCGTAGGTGGGCGGGCACATTATGGGCGCCTGGCTCGACGCAAGGCCGTGGACATCGCCACCGTGGGTGCCTTGGTCCTTCACTTGCCCAAGGTCGAGCCCCATCACCGGGTGGTTCTGGTTTCGGTGGCGCCCATCCCCCTGCGCTTGCCCGAAGTTGAGCGATTGTTGGATGCCAAAGGTCCGGCTGCGGCCGACGAAGCGGCCGAGATGGCGGTCAAGGCTTGCTCGCCCATCACCGACCTGCGCGGCACGGCCGAGTATCGGCGAGAGATGGTGGGAATTTTGGTCAAGCGGGGCGTGGAAGCCCTGGCGCAAGCATAAGGCGGTGCGAGATGCGACATTCGATCACGATGGAAATCAATGGCTTCAGCGAAACCAAGGAAGTCGACAGCCACTGTAGTTTGCTGGATTTTTTGCGCGACAACCTGGGCCTGACAGGGGCCAAAGAAGGTTGCAACGAAGGCGAGTGCGGGGCCTGTGTGGTGCTCTTGGACGGCAAGCCGGTCAACAGTTGCATGATGTTGGCGGTCGAAGCCGACGGCAGCGAAATCAGAACCATTGAGGGACTGGGGCACAAAGACAATTTGCATCCGGTGCAACGCGCTTTTTTGAAGCATTCGGCGGTGCAGTGCGGATTTTGTACCTCCGGTATGATCCTGTGCTCCTTGGGTCTTTTGGCCGAAAAT
>JAUVAM010000185.1 GCA_030591745.1 Deltaproteobacteria bacterium | reverse complement strand
TCACAAGTTTGACCGGCGGTGCAGGAAGTCACGCATGTGCCGGCATCACAAACCATGCAAAGGTCCGCATCGCAGGCCGGGGTGCATGTGTCGTCGGCGATGCAGGTGCCGGCGCCGTCACAGACTTGACCGACGGTGCAGGTGGATTCACAAGCGCTGTTAACGCATGCCATACAGTCGTCTGCCACACAGGCGGGCTCGCAGACGTTGTCGGCGACGCAGGTGCCCGCGCCGTCGCAAGTTTGACCGGCGGTGCAGGAGGTCACGCAGGTGCCGTTGTCACAAACCATGCAGTCGTCCGCCACACAGGCGGGATCGCAGGAGGTGTCGGCGACGCAAGTGCCGGCGTCACAGATCTGACCGGCGGTGCATGTGGATTCACAGGTGCCGTCCACGCATGCCATGCACAGGTTGGCATCGCAGGCCGGGTCGCAGGTGGTGTCGTCGACGCAGGTGCCTGCGTTGCAGGTCTGGCCGGCGGTGCAGGTGGTTACGCAGGTGCCGTCCTGGCAGGTCATACAGGCGTTGGCGTCGCAGGCCGGATCGCACACGGGGTTGCTTTCACTGTCCCCGCAACCTGCCAGACCGAAGGCAACCACCAAAACCAACAATAGACTCCAGTAACTTGAATTCTGACGCAAATGACTCATCGATATTCCTCCTTGGTTGGTAACGCAGGGTCTCAATCTAAGCCATGTAGGGGGTTGTGGTCAAGGTAAGCGGAATCGCGGCTGTCCCATGTGGACTGGTCTGATCTCCTTGACAGACTCGGGGCTAAGGGCTACCCATGAAAAACTGAGAATGAATGGACAAGGGGAAAGCCAGTGGCGATACGCGGAAGTGATGTGGGCATGACCTTTCTTGGGTTATTCGTCGGCGTGCTCATTTTTTTGTTTTTGGGGATTTTGGATTACATGCAGCCTGAAAAGCAGGCGCGCAGGCTTGTGTGGGATGTGAACGAGGAATTGATGGAAGAACGCCCCGGTGAGGCTTTTCGTTTGCTGCGTCAGGTAGAGAAGCTCGATCCTCAAAATTCTTATCTGCAGAAGAAAATGGTCCTCGTTTTGTCCAGGCAAGGGCGGCATGAGCAGGCTTTGGCCAGGCTGGAACGCTGGCGTGAGATGGAGCCCCAAATGTCGGTTGGGCACGGCATTTGTGATGTCTGGGAGCGGGCGGGTCGTTTGAGCGAAGCGGCGGATTGTTTGGAGCACCATTTGGATGGCTTTTCCGAACAGCTTGAGGCCGCTCGCCTGGCCGGTGAGTTGGAGTCCGCCTTGATGAAGGCGGATCGGCCTGTTCCTTCTTTTGCTTGGCCTGATGCGGCTTGCCCCATTCGAAAAGTAGTGGGCGCCGCGGGTCGAGCTCGCTGCAAGCAGAATGAACTGATGCTGGGTGGTGGTTGCGGCGCTCAAGGTCGAATGAATTTATGTGGGCATGGCGGTCCTGATTTCACGGGGGGTCTTGGCAAGCGGCCCGGGGTCCCGGTCTCAGGCGGTGTCTGGGATTGTGGCCAGAGCGATGGCATCGCGGCCGAGGCCGGTCCGGAGAGTGCTTTTGCCTTATGCGCCGAAGCACCCAAGGGTTTGTGAGGTCCGCTCATGCGTAAATTCATGTTTTTGTTGTTGGGGCTAAATCTGGTCGCGCTAATTTTTGCCGGGATTTGGGTCGGGGAGCACTGGCATAAGTGGTACCCGGAACCCCGAACAAAACCGGATCTTGAGGACCCGTATATTTGGTGGCCCCGGGCCCAGGCTCAAGCCCAGGCGGGCGAGTCGGCTGATGCCCTGGCGACCATCCGGAAAGCAGCGATGGAGTTTGGACCCTACCACCAGGAGGAACTCTTACGCTTGCGGCGGCTCAGGTGGCGTTTGGCCCGGCCGGAGGTCGACCCGCGCGCCTTGCAAACCGGCTTGGTGCTGCGAAGTGAACCCGCTGGGCTTTCCGCCCGTTGTGAGCCGGAAGAGTGGTTGGTGGGGGGGGGCTGTGATGCGGATGAAGGGAAGGGTTGGTTGGAGGCTTGTCAGCCGGCTGAACTGGGGACATACGGCCATCGGCCTTGTCACGCCTTGATGCGGAAGGGGGCGGAGTGGCGCTGTGGGTCAAAGGGCGCTTGGGCCCTCTGCGTAGAAGCGCTATAGGCGCTTGAAGACGTTGGTGGTGCGGCCTGCGCGGATTTTGATTTTCAATGTCTTGTTTATCTTCATCTCTTTGTTGACCAATTTTAGTACATGTTCGCCTGGTGGCAGGCGCGCGCCAAGCAGTGGTGTGATGCCCAGGCTTTTGCCTTTGAGGTAGACCTCTGTCCAAGGCTCGGTGTTCAGGCGTAGTCGACCGGTCTTGGGGCGCTTGATTTTGGTCGGTTTGAACTCTAGCTTCATGAGCTGGCCGGCTTCGGGTTTGATGCTTTGCATGGCTCGGCGATGGCCCTTGCAGTTCACGGCCACCTCGTGGCGTTTTCCTGCCACGAACTCGATTTCCGCGATGGGGGTTCTTTCTTCCAGCCAGGCCCCGTCCACCCGGACCCGGCAGCCTTTTGGCTTGCTGTTGACGCTGGCCCAGGCTTTTGCTGTCACTATGATTTGGGTCGGTTCGCCGGCGTCCAAGGATTCTTTTTGGCCCGCGTCCATGGACTCTTTTCTGCCTGCATCCAGGGATTCTTTTCTGCCTGCATCCAGGGATTCTTTTCGGCCTGCGTCCACGGACTCTTTTTGGCCTGCGTCTGCGGGTCCTTCTTCGCCTGCGTCGGCGGGTCCTTTTGGGCCTGCGTCTACGGGGTCTTTTTTTTCTGCGTCCAGAGGATTTTTGGGGACTATGTATATGGGTTCTTCTTCGCCTGCGTCTGGGGGCTCTTCTTCGCCGGCGTCCACCACCTGTACCTTGCTTGCGTCAACGGGGGCTTTCTGCCCCGCGTCCACGCTTGCAGTGGGGGACAATATCACATCGGCAGGCCCGGGGTCCTGTGTCTCCGACGACTCGAGGGGCCAGACCATCCAGAGGACGAGCAGGGCTATACTTATGGTCAGCATCAGCCAGATCCATCGCGTTTTTTCAGGCTTCACGGCTTGCAGCGGTTTGCCTTGATAGACCGTTTTTTTTTCGGACTCTGAAGTCGTGGTGTCGGGGAGATTTCCAGGCCCAATCGGCATCGCCACGACGCTGGTGTCTTGGCTGGGGATTGGTGGCTCCGTATCCGGGTTTTCTTCCTCCGGCGGCAGGTCGGGTATCTGACCCAGGTCCACGACCGCCTTGACGCCGGCGGCGTCCCCGACCAGCTTGCCCTTTTCGACTTTCTCTTCCTTATCGTCATGCTCGTCCATGTCGGAGAGATGGTCGGTCAGGTCCAGGGGGGCGGCAACTGTCGACATTTCGCTGGTGGCGCCCTCCGAGATGGTTGATCGAATGTCCGACATGATCTCTTGTTGGCTGCCTGAGCCATCGCCCAGATCGGTTTCCGTGTCCGGCTTGAGGGCTGTCATTTCCTCCGGCTCTGCGGGATGGCCGGCGTCGATGCCCTCCAAAAGTTTTTGTTTGGTGGCGATGCGGTCAGCCAAGACGGTCTTGACGAAAACGGAGATGGCCTCTTTGTCGCCGACCTGATTCGAGTCTTTGAGATAGGCCCAGAGGGCGGTCGCAAGCTCGCTTGCATCCGCATAGCGCTTGTTTGGATCTTTGTCCAGGCAGCGCATGACGATGGATTCCAGAGCCTCTGGAATTTCGGGTCGGAAGGTCCGGATTTCCGGTGTTTTCTCCCGTACCACGGCCATCAGGGTGTCCATCTCCTGCTCTCGCTTGAACAGGCGTCGGCCTGCCAAGACTTCCCAGATCACGGCCCCCAGGGCGAAGAGGTCCGAGCGGCCATCCATCTTTTTGCCCAGGCACTGCTCCGGGGACATATAGGCGGCCTTGCCTTTGGTGATGCCGGTTCGGGTTTGATGGATGCGGTCCTTGGCTCTGGCGATACCGAAGTCCAAGATTTTTACACCACCATCGAAGAGCACGATGATGTTTTGGGGGCTGATGTCCCGGTGGATGATGTTGAGCGGGACGCCCTCTTCGTCATTCAAGTTATGGGCGTAATGTAGTCCCTCTGCTGCCTGGGCCGCGATGCCCGCCGCCAAGACCGTAGACATCAGGGAGCCTACGCGCATGGATTGGCTCACCAGGAAGGCCAGGCTTTCGCCTTCCAGGTATTCCATGACGATATAGGACTGTTTGTTTTGCGAGCAGAGCTCAAAGGAACGGACCACATTGGGGTGGTCTAAGAGGGTGCTCAGACGAGCCTCATCCAAAAACATCTCGAGGAATTTTTTGTCTTTGGCCAGATTTGGGCGGATTTTTTTCAGCACAACCAGCCGATTGCCGCCGTCGGCGAGCTGCTCCCTGGCCAATATGATATCGGCCATGCCTCCCCGTGCCAGGTGGGCTAGCTCTTGGAATCTCTCTGTTGTATTTTCGTCCTTTGTCACCATATTCCCTGGGTCGGTTATCGCGTCTGAGGGGGTGGCTTGTCAACAAATTCGCGTGCTTGAGGATGCCCAATTGGAGATTTATCTGCTGGTCGAGCCTATCTTTCGGCCCCTGCCTTCAACATAGTCGAAGCGGTCTTTTATGCTGCCATCCGGGTTCCATCGGATTCGTCGACCGTGGAGTTGCCCTTTTCGATAATGGGCCTGCTCGATGCGCTGTTTGTCGGGGGTGAATCGATCTGTTTGGCCATGCCGGCGACCTCTTTTATAATGGGCCCGCTCGGCCAGCTGTCCATTGCTATGCCAGCGTTTCAGCAGACCGGAAAGCTCGCCCGAAAGATAGTGACAATCCAGGCGGGGCTTGCCATCCGGTGTCCATTCTTGCCAACGGCCTTGTTTTTTTCCCCTGTCGTGGGCACCGAAAATCGTTCGTTGGCCATTGGGATGCCAGGACTCCGTCGGCCCATGGGGCAAGCCGCGCTTGAAGTGGACCCGTGATTCCAGACTGCCGTCCTTTCGCCAGTGGGTCCAATTTCCATCCTTGCGTCCTCTAAAGTAGCTGCCGGCCCAGGATTTTTTCCCCGCGGCGTGAAATCCCAGTTCTTGGCCCTGTAATTTTCCCCCGACGTACTGAACCTTGCGTTTGATCTGGCCGTCTGCCTGATAGTACTGCCACCAGCCTGTTTTTTTGTTTTGTTCGTAGAGGCCCTGACTGAGCTTACGGCCTTGGCCGTCAAACTTGGTGCATGGCCCCTGTCTCAATCCCATTTGGTACTTGCAGCGCGAAGCGGGTTGACCGTTGGAAAACCACATGGTCCACAGGGCGTCTTTTTTTCCGGCCCGGATGAGCCCTTGTTGCTTTCGTCTGCCGCCCTCATAAAGGGTCAATTCTCCCTCGATGTGGCCATGTCGGCAAATCGCCTCGGCCAGCTTGCGGCCTTGCCCGTCCACCCAGTTCCAAGGTCCGGTGGGCAGGTTGTTTTGAACCCTGCCGAGTGGGGGGCGATTGGAATCCGGCAAAGTCCACGCGAGATCCCCTTTACGTAAAACCATGATCTTTGTTTGCAGGGTCGGCAAGTCCATCAGCCAGAGCTCGAATTTGTCTCCGGGCAGGCGATAGGCGGAAGCGACCAAAGGGCCGCGATCGTCGCTGAGTAAGGGCAGGGGCCACAGGGCCTGCGAGGATTCCGCTTGCAACCCGGAGGGAAGGACGAGGAGCAAGATGACGAGACCGAACATGGCGCAAGGGATCTGCGCGGCCAGACGCTTCATTTTGTCTTCATGCCCAGGCCCCGTTGACGTTGCCTCTGTTGGAATTGTTGTTTGACCCCTTGGGCCCGGAATGTGGGAGACATGAAGTCCCTTTTCATCTGCTTGATTAGCTCTTCGGGGACGGGAATGAGCGGATTGAAGGCGGTGATGATTCTTTTGGCGAGTTTGGCCTGCCTTGGGCACTTTCGTCTGAATTTCTCGAAAATCGAGGCATTTGGCTTGCCCCGTTTGCCTCTCTTTGCGGCGGCGGCCCCCATTTTGTTGAAGGCCTTGGTGAAATCCGAGAACTCATTCGCCATTTTTCGAAAGGCGAGGGCTTGTTTCCGTTGGCTCAAGACGAAGTTGTACTTTGCTCGCTTGCCCAGATTACTAAAGTGGCTCCGGGTGAGTTCTCGTTGCTCGGAAAAGAGATTCGCAAAGCGTTTGTGATATTCTCTCAAGGCCTTGTATTTGGCCCTGCAGCCACCTGTGTGTTTGCTCATGATCTCATCCAAGTTTTGTCGATGCTTGAACAGATCCTGGCTGTGATCGCCAGGGCTGGTGGCAGCAGCGGGTATGGCCCGTTCGACCAGCCGCTTAAGCGCCATGATCTCCGGGTCGCCAGGGAATTGCGTAAGGGCCGCGGCCACATACTCTTTAGCCAGGCCGAGATGGGTTCCTGTCTGGGCATACAGTCGGACCAACAACAACCTGATAGACAGATTTTCGGGTTGAATCATGAGCACGATTTCCAGCTCGCCGATGGCTTCTTTGGCTTGCCCTCGTTTTTGGTGGAGTTGGGCCAGGCGCAGGTGGGGCTCGGCCGCTTCCGGCATGAGCCTGCATAGTTCACGCAAGGCCTCGATGGCGGCCTCCATGTTTTCGTTCGCTGCCAGGGCCTCGACTAAGGCCAGGTGGGCTTCCATGTTTTTGGGCGCGGCCTTGATGGCGAGTTGGGCGTTGGTCATGGCCGATCCGTGGAGTCCGCGAGCAAGCTGAACTCTGCTTAAACCCAGCAGGGCGCGTCCTTCCCCCGGCTGTTTTTTGCTCCAGTCCCTGTAAAGGGCCTCCGCCTCGTCCAACTCGCCTGCCTCCAGAAGAACTCGGCCAAGGTCGGCACGCAGCTTGACATCTTGTGGTGCTTTTTCCACCCCGCGACGTAAAACCATTTGCGCTTCTGTTGTCTTGCCCGTCTTCTGAAGCACCAATCCCAGCCGGTTCAAGATCATGGGATCGTTGGGCTTCTTTCTGTTTACTTTCCGCCATAGCGCCTCGGCCTTTTCGAGGTCTCCTGTTTTCTCGGCCAGTTCGGCTTGCAAACTCAGGGTGCTGATGGCTTGGGGTTCGAGGATTCGCAGTTGGATCAACAGCTTCCCGGCCTTTTTGTATTGGCCGCTTGCGATCTCCATCCGGGTCAGCCCTTTCAGGGCTTCTGGGTTTTCTCCCTGGCGATCCAAAGCCTTGGCATACTGCTCGTGCGCCTTTTTTCGCT
>JAUVAM010000399.1 GCA_030591745.1 Deltaproteobacteria bacterium | reverse complement strand
GGGGTGCTTGGTGTCTTTTTTCCCGCCGACCGGCGGGATGGCCTAGCGGCCTCAACCCGCTGGGCCGCATTGATTGGCCAGATTGGGTAGGTAGTATGTGTCGATGAACTTTTTGCCCAATTTCTTCTTGGTCATTTTGGGCTCTACCTGGAGGGCTTGCTTGAGCCAGTACTGAGCGATGGGCACCTGGGCGTAGTTTTGGGCGAGGTCTCTGATGAGCTCCAAGGCCAGACCGCGCTGGAAGCCGTCCCACAGATGCCTGATGGCGTGGTTATAGGCTGCGGGTTGGGTGGCCTCGAATTTTTTGCCGATGGCCTCTTTGAGGGGGCCCAAGTCCTTGGTCTTGGCCGCTTCTCCGGCCAACTTGTCCACCGAAGGCACGAAAAATCGATAGACCAAGAAGGCCACCACGCCGACGCCCAATGCTATCCAGACCACATTACTCATGCATATCCTCCTAAACTCTATCTTAAGGCCGAATCGCTTTGGATGCAATCCGAAAGGCCGAAAAATGTTGAAAAAATCAGGAGATGGATGCTTTGAGGGCCGGCAGAACCCATTGACATCTTTGGGGGATTCTGCTACTCAGCCCATGGAGTTGACGATTCAATCAACGTAACTTGATGGAGGTTTTGGTCATGGAAATCAAGAAACTTGGCGTGGTGGGGGCAGGACAAATGGGCGGCGGCATCGCACAGGTTGCGGCAGCCAAGGGCATACAGGTTTGGGTTCATGACATCTCAGAGGAACTGATCGAGAAGGCCTTCACCGGGATCGCGCGTGGTTTGAAGCGCCAGGTTGAAAAAGGGCGCATTGAAGCGAGCGAGGTCGAGGCCATCATGGGAAGACTGGCTCCCGCCATGGCGCTTTCCGATTTTTCGGATTGTGACTTCGTGGTCGAGGCGGCCACCGAGCGGGAGGATTTGAAGCTGAAGATCTTTTCCGGCCTGGACGAGGTTTGCAAGCCCGAAGCGATTCTGGCCACCAATACCTCATCCATCCCCATCACCCGCATCGCCGCCGCCACCAACCGGCCAGACAAGGTGATCGGCATGCACTTCATGAACCCGGTGCCGGTCATGAAGTTGGTGGAGATCATCCGGGGGCTGCCCACCAGCGATGCCACCCATGACACCACGGAAGCCTTGGCCAAGCGCTTGGACAAAACATGTGCTTATGCGAACGATTTCCCCGGCTTCATCGTCAACCGCATCCTTTTGCCCATGCTCAACGAGGCCATGGTGGCCTTGATGGAGGGCGTGGGCAAGCCGGAAGACATCGACACAGCCATGAAGTTGGGCACCAATCAGCCGATGGGGCCTCTGGCTTTGGCCGATCTCATCGGTCTGGATACTTGTTTGTCCATCATGGAGGTGCTGCACCGTGGGCACGG
Source organism: Deltaproteobacteria bacterium (assembly GCA_030591745.1). The sequence goes on along the minus strand of JAUVAM010000399.1, from coordinate 3,305 downwards.
GGACAAGTATCGTCCATGCCCCATGCTCAGGCAGTACGTAGACGCGGGATGGCTCGGCAAAAAGACGGGTCGCGGGTTCTATGACTATTCAAAGAAGGGCTGATCCATGCACTTCGATTTGACCGAAACCCAGCAATTGATCCGGCAGACGGCCCGTGATTTCGCGGTCAAGGAACTGGAGCCTGGTGCTGGCGAACGGGAGCGGGAAGGGCAGTTTCCCAAGGCCTTGCTCAAAAAGATGGCCGAGTTGGGTCTCATGGGCGTCAATGTGCCCGAGCAGTTCGGCGGCGTGGAGGCTGGCGTGGTGGCCTATTCCCTGGCCATGATGGAAATCGCTCATGCTTGCGGCTCCACGGCCGTGACCATGTCCGTGACCAATATGGTGGCCGAAATTATATGCAAGTTCGGCACTGAGTCGCAGATGCAGGCCCATGTACCCAAGCTGACCAGCGGAGAATATGTGGCGGGTGCCTTCGCATTGAGCGAGCCGGGATGCGGTTCGGACCCGGCCAGCATGCGGACCACGGCCAAACGAACGGATAAAGGCTGGGTCTTGAACGGCACCAAGCAGTTCATTACCTCCGGTGAGTATGCCGGCGTCAGCGTGGTTTGGGCACGCACCGGCGCTCCTGGTGGCAAGGGCATCTCGGCTTTTCTGATGCCGGCTGATACGCAGGGCTTGGAGATCGGGCCGGAAGAGAAGAAGATGGGCCTTCGGGCCTCCAACACCGTCTCGATGATCTTGGAAGACGCTCTCTTGCCCATAGACGCTCTTTTGGGAGAAGAAAATCGAGGTTTTCGCATCGCTTTGACTGCCTTGGATGGTGGACGCATCGGTGTCTCCAGTCAGGCAGTCGGCATCGCCCAGGCGGCCCTGGATGCCGCCCTCGACTATGCCAAGGAACGGCACAGCTTCGGCAAGCCCATCGGCGAGCACCAGGCCATCGGCTGGATGCTAGCCGACAGCGCCACCGAGTTGGAGGCTGCCCGCCTTTTGATTTTGCAGGCGGCCTATCTCAAGGAGCAGGGTCGGGCCTTTACCCGGCAAGCCTCCATGGCCAAGGTTTTTTCCACCGAGGCCGCCAACCGAATCTGTGCACGGGCCTTCCAAATCCATGGTGGTTATGGTTACGTTGAGGACTACCCGGTGGAGCGCTATTTGCGTGATGCAAGGGTGACGACCATTTACGAAGGCACCAGCGAGATCCAGCGACTCGTGATCGCGCGGGATTTGCTACGGGACTGAGAAGTATGCGGAACAAACGTCTTGATCATGGGTATGTGCACGTCTACACCGGCGACGGCAAGGGCAAAACCACCGCCGCGCTGGGACAGGCTTTCCGTTCCATTGGGCATAACTTCAAGGTCATGATGATCATGTTCATGAAGGGCAACGTCGAGTATGGCGAACTCGAATCCGCACGTCGCCTGGCGCCTTTTTTCGAGATTCGAGAAATGGGTCGTGAGAGCTTTGTTTCCAAGGAAACCCCCGAGGCCATCGACATCCAATGGGCCCAAGACGGAATCCAGCTCGCCCACAAGGTCATCCGCGAAGGAAAGCATGACCTGGTGATCCTGGACGAAATCAATGTGGCGGTGGACTACAAACTGGTCGCCGTGGAGGATGTGCTGGAGCTGATCCACATCAAGCCGTCCTTTATGGAACTTATCCTGACCGGTCGAAATGCACATGACAAGCTTGTGGAGGTGGCCGATCTGGTCACCGAGATGAAGCTCATCAAGCACTACTACGACCGTGGCGTGCAAGCCCGCGTCGGTATCGAGAGGTAGGCATTCCGATGCTCTATGACCGCGAAAGCCTCAAGGCCCTCATCGACTCTAAAGAGAGTTGGACCCGCGAAGATCTCAACAAGGCTTTGGACCGGCATCCAGAGCGTCTGGACCGCTTTTCGACTCTCTCCGACAAAGAGATCCCTCGATTGGTGGGTCCTGAAGACATGCAGGATTTCAACCACGCCGAGGCCCTGGGGCTTCCCGGTCGTTATCCCTATACCCGGGGTGTGCAACCCTCTATGTACCGAGGCCGGCTTTGGACCATGCGCCAGTTCGCGGGCTTCGGCACGCCGGCAGACACCAACCAACGTTATCGCTATCTGTTGGGGCAGGGACAGACCGGCTTGTCGGTGGCCTTCCACTACCCGACCTTGATGGGCTTGGACTCGGATCATCCTCGTTCATTGGGCGAGGTGGGCCGATGTGGCGTGGCGGTGGACAGCCTGCGCGACATGGAGGTCATCTTCGACGGCATCCCCTTGGATAAGGTCACCACCTCCATGACCATCAACGGCCCGGCTGGGATCCTTCTGGCCATGTACATCGTGGTGGCGGAGAAGCAGGGAATCCCGGCGGACAAAATCGGCGGCACGATCCAAAATGATATTTTGAAGGAATACATTGCCCAGAAGAGCTGGATTTTCCCGCCCAGACCTTCCATGCGCATCATCACCGATATCCTGGCGTACTGCACGGCCAAGGTGCCTCGCTGGAATACCATTTCCATCTCCGGCTACCATATCCGTGAGGCCGGCTCCACGGCGGTCCAGGAGTTGGCCTTCACGCTGGCCGATGGCATCGGATATGTGCAGGCCGGGGTGGACGCCGGGCTGGCCGTGGACGACTTCGCGCCTCGGCTGAGTTATTTTTTCAATGCCCACGGCGACTTTTTTGAAGAGATCGCCAAGTACCGGGCGGCACGACGCATGTGGGCTCGTCTCATGAAGGAGCGTTTCGGGGCCAAGAAAGAGGCTTCGTGGAAATTGCGCTTTCACACCCAGACGGCCGGTTGTTCCTTGACCGCTCAACAACCCATGAACAACATCGTGCGTACGACCTTGCAGGCCTTGGGTGCCGTCCTGGGTGGCACCCAGAGTCTGCACACCAACTCCATGGATGAAACCTTTGCCTTGCCCACGGAAAACTCGGTGCTGGTGGCGCTTAGGACCCAGCAAATCATCGCAGAGGAGAGCGGTGTGACCAACACCATCGATCCTTTGGGTGGCTCTTACTTCGTCGAATGGCTGACCGATGAGTTGGAGACCGAGGCTCAGAAAATCATCGAAAAAATCGACGAGATGGGCGGCATCATCCCTGCCATTGAGCTGGGTTATCCGCAAAAGGAAATCGGTGATGCCTCATACCATTACCAGAAGCAATTGGATCGCGGAGACAAAATCATCGTCGGCATGAACAAGTTTATCGTGGAAGAGGAGATGCCCCTTCCGCTTCTGAAGATCGACCCGGAGGTCGAGCGTCGACAGGTCGACAATCTGAAAGACGTGAGAGCC
>JAUVAM010000357.1 GCA_030591745.1 Deltaproteobacteria bacterium | reverse complement strand
GCCTGCATCTTCAGCGCCTGCATCTTCAGCGCCTGCATCTTCAGCGCCTGCATCTTCAGCGCCTGCATCTTCAGCGCCTGCATCTTCAGTGCCTGCATCTTCAGTGCCTGCATCTTCAGTGCCTGCATCTTCAGTGCCTGCATCTTCGGTGGCTGCATCCTCAGTGCCTGCATCTTCAGTGCCTGCATCTTCAGTGCCTGCATCCTCAATGCCAGCGTCTTCGGTGCCCGCATCAATGGGGGGTGCGGAGTCGCCACAGGCTTGGAGCATGAGTAGGGCGGTACAAAACAGGATCAGGGTCATGGTTCGCATGGGGATAGTATGTCACAGGCCAATAGGGACTGGTAGGCAGGTCTTGGGATGCGTGGATTTTATTTCAGAGTGTGGCATTATTCGGACTGGTTCTGGGTTCACCGAAATCTAAGGAGATAAAATGCGCAACTTGTGTCTTGGCTTGTCCTGTTTGTTTGTCCTGCCTATTCTGGCTTGCAAGTCATCATCAGGGTCCGATGTCGAGACCCCGGGAGAGCTAATGGAATTACCAAAAGAATTTATCAATGCCTGGAGCCACACCAGGTATCCGCGCAAAGGACACACGGTGCCCAACTCCTGGAGCCGGGTCACCCTGGAGCAGGGAAAGCTCAGCTTCTCGGCGGGAGAGCAGTCCAAGGATTCAGGTCGGCGTTGGCTGAAGGGCAAATTCAAGATCAAAAAGGGCGAGGGCACCAAGGCCGCGCCTTTTATTTTGAAGGTAAAAGTCACCAAGAAAGGCAGCTCGGAGACCGTGGGCTACCCAGAGAGCTTCCAGGTGAAAGACAAATTCAAAGCCGAGGTCTACATGGATTCCGGGAAGCTGCATTTCCGCGCCCCGGACTTCGGTTCCCATCTTCTTGATCCGCCTGAGACAGACAAAGCAGACAAAGATAAGGGGTGAGATATGAGGTTTGTTTTCTTCTGTCTGTTCGGCATGGCGCTTGGCGCCTGTGGCGGCCATGATCCGGTTCAGGACGCGGGGCTCGATGCCCAGGTGGATGCCGGCTTGGACGCCGGGGATTCGATGGGTGACGAAGGCCCCACGGTTGCTCCGCTTTCGACTTTGGGATGCGAGATGAGCGAGCGACCTGGGCTTGATATCGTTCAGCCTCAGGTCCTCATCGCGGATTTCTCCTCCCCGCGCCGCTTGCCCGATTCCATCAACACCCCCTGTCCTCAAGATGCCATCGAAATGTCACCGGATGGCCGTCGCATGGTTTTCCATTACTCCGTCAACCTGATCGACACAGTGCTGATACCCGAGGGGCGTTTCATCGAAGGCACGGAGGTGCGCTTTCAGGAACAATCGCAAGACGGCGACTGGGAGGCCGCCAGGGTTCTGGATCTTCGCCGCGGGGACCCGGAAGCCGGCTGCGCCGAGCCTTGCAGCGCGCCTGGGGAAACCTGGGTGGCCCCGGATGGAAGCCGGGTCATCTACCACGCCCTGGGCCCGAACTGCATCGGTTACAAACAGGGACTGCCGGAGGGGCAGTTTTTTGATTTGGACATGTACGAGGCACCCATGACCAACATGGTGCCGGGTGATGGTGTTGCGCTCGAGGGCATCAACAGCGAATACATCGAGGGAGAACAATGGGTGACGGGCGATGGAAACACCCTCATTTTCGCGAGCAATAGACCCGGCGGACAAGGCGGCATCGACCTGTGGAGAGCAGAGCGAACCGAGGGGGGCTGGAGCGTTTCTGAATGCCTGCCTACTCCGGTCAACTCCGCCGGCGACGAGAAGCAGGCGGTGATTTCGCCGGATGGTCAATGGATCTACTTCGCCAGCGATCGCAGCGGGATGACGGGGATTTGGCGGGTCGCCATAGAGTCGGATGGTTCTTTCGGGGCCGAAGCGGAGGCCGTCATCACAGGCTATGTCGGGGAACCGAGTTTCACGGAAGACGGCCGTCTATTCTTCGTTCACGTCGAAGTCCATTTCGATGAAGCATCCTGGGAAGTGGTCGACTCGGATATCTATTGCGTCGAGCCCAGCGACCACGTTCTGCCTTGCACCCAGTGGCGGTGACACAGGTGGTGTCGGGCCAGAGAACTTGAGGTGCCAAATTGGCACCTCAAGTAGTCAAAGTGCTCATATGTCACTTTTGAATGGCGAATTGTATGGTACCCGCCAACCCATGCTTTGAACTCTTCTGAGAAATTAATTCACCCTCTTGCAGGCTGTTCTTAACCCGCCATCGCATGCCTTTTTATAGAGCTTCGCCGCCTTTTTTTGTCCTTGGGTACTCCATCACCGCTGTCGTACATCATTCCCAGGGCTACGCAAGCAAGAAGGATCCCGCCATCGCAGGCCTTGTGGTAGAACTGCTCGGCCTTCTCGCTGTTTTGAGCCACGCCATTCCCAAGTTGGTACAGTGCTCCCAAAAAGCCGCAGGTCCTGACCTCCCCGCCATCGCATGCTCTCTGAAAAAGCTCCACTGCTGTCTTGCTGTCTTTGGCTACGCCCTGACCCGTAGAGTGCATGACTCCCAGGTTATGGCAGCTCGTCGGATGCCCAGCATCGCAGGCTTTCCGGTAGGCCCGTATCGCCTTTTTTTCGTCTTGAACCCCGCCTTTGCTTTTTTGGTATATGAATCCAAGTTTGTAACAGCTTGCTGGATTTCCGCCATCGCATGCTTTGCTGTGGAAAATTGCGGATTTGTTTTCGTCTCGGTCCACCCCCTCGCCCCTTGAGTAAATTGATCCAAGATTGCTACAGCTCTCCAGGTGCCCACCATCGCATGCCCTGCAGAGAAACTGCGTTGCCTTTTCGCTGTCCTTGGGTGTGCCTTGGCCGTTGAAGTACATGACTCCCAGATTGTGACAGGCCTTCATGGCTCCACCATCGCAGGCCTTGCGGAAGAGTCTTGCTGCCGCCTCCTCGTTCCTGGCCATGCCCTTGCCCGACTGGTTCATGACGCCCAGGTTGTGACAGCCATCAGGTTCCCCGCCCTCGCAGGCTTCACGGTAGAGTCTTGCTGCCTCCTCCTCGTTCTTGACCACACCCTGGCCGTACTCGTACATGAATCCCAGGTTGCTACAGCCCTTCATTAGTTTGCCATCGCAAGCCTTGCGGTAAAAGTGCATAGCTTTCTTGTAGCTTTGAGTCAGGCCTGTTCCCGTGCCGTACATGAGTCCCAAATTGGAGCAACTCGCCATATCCCCTTCATCGCAGGCCTTGTGGTGGATTTTTGCAGTCTCTTTAGAGCTTAGTGGGACCTCTGCTTTTCCCGCTTCACGATTGGGTTCCTCGATTTCGCCCTCAGCCCGTCCTGGACACGCAACCAAGCCAATAACGAGTGACATTGTTACCAGATTCATCGTTTGGTTCATCGACACACTCTTCGCGAAGATGGTTGTGGGCCAGGTGTGCTCATGTTTGACATTTGACCGACCGAGATTCAGCAGTGCTGGACTACTGCCCAATATTTTTCTTGAGCCGATCGTTTATTCTTTTTTCGTGTTCTTTTAATGTGTTTTTGGTGTTTCGGATGACTCGATTGCCGCGATCGACGATTCCGTCGCCTCCTTCTTCTTCTTCTTCGCCCTCTGCGACTTCTTCTGTCTCGACGCCGTCCATTTCCTCTGCGTCATCGGCCCTTTTGTCAAACACCAGCATGGTCAAGAGCAGATAGATCATGCCCGCCGTGACCAGCATGATGATCAGAACAACCGCGGCCCCGCCGTTTTGTTTTTTCATTGCAAGCCCTCCTCAAGGCGAATATCCAAATCGTACAACAGGCCCCATGTCTCGACAAGTTGTGAGAAAAAAACTATAACTGAGCTCCATGACAGCCAGCCCGCTTCACCAGACGGCATTGGATTCCGACGAGGCTTGGGGTGCCAAGCTGGAGATGGACTGCACCTGCGGCGGCAAACTTTTGCTCTGGGACAAAAAGTGCAAGGGCTGCAAGGCAAAAAATCCATTCCCGCGGCTGTTGAAGAAACGAAAGCAAGTTGAGCAGTTCTTTGATCAGCGGATACAGTCCGGGCTGATGCTCAAGTTGGACCAGGCCCAGCTGCTTTTGGAGTCGGCTCGCAAGTACGACAAGTTGCTGCTGGCGGTGCTGAACCGGCCCTTTCCCGAGCACCAAAAAAAAGAAGACCTCAATCTCTTCATGCGTCGGGTGGTGAATTTCTTTCCCTCCATGTTCAAGTCCTCGTCTCCCAAGAAGACGGCGCAGGCGGTCGGGGATTCGATCAAGCGATCTTCGGTCGGCATGGCCCGAATTGCCTGGAAGGAATGCGAAGGCCTGCTCGACGGACTCACCGGCTTGGACGCGCCCCTATTGTTTGGACAAGGCTCGGGCGCACAGCCCGAGCGCGTGGCCGGCGATTTGCTGCTTGCGGCCAAGCCCTACATCGAGGCGCTCAAGACCTTGCAGCTCGCGCACACCCGAATGCAGACCGCCTACGCTCCGGCCAAAGAGATTTTTGAGCGTCCACTGAAGGCCAAGGGCACAAAGGGCCTGTGGAACAAAGCCCGGCTGAAGTTCAAGCCGGTGGGGGAACGCTTGCGTCTGCCCACGGCCATTTGGGAAAACCCGGCCGAGCACGAAGAACTCAAGCGCTTAGACGCCCAACTGGGCAAGTTCTTGGATCAAATTCGCTGGTTTTCCGATCAGCGCGCCAAGCTCGAAGAGCGCAACGACCGCCTAATGAACACCTACAGGCTTTCTCTGAGAAAGTACTTGGTTTTTGGCCTGGCCCGCCGTTACGCCGCGGCCGACCCCGCCGCGCGACCCATGATGGTCAAGCGGGTCCTGTCCCAAAAGGGCGTCGGGTCCTGGCTGTGGCGCTTGTTTTTCGGTGTCAGGGGAGCAGGGGTTTAGCAGTTCGTTTTTTTTCTTCCAATTCGCAGCAGCAACCAGCAGGCGAGACCAAGCAGCCACGGGGCGGTCGCACCGCCGCGCGAGGGGCCGCATCCGCAACCATCGGCCTGCGGTAAGAGATCGCCGCCGCCGTCGGATTCATGGCAGTCGGGATTGGTTTCGTGGCGGCAGAGGTGTGCGGCCTGGTCGCAGGTGTCCAAGGTGCATGGATCCGAGTCGTCGCAGTCGGCGTCGTTCTCGCAGGTTTGCAG
>JAUVAM010000331.1 GCA_030591745.1 Deltaproteobacteria bacterium | reverse complement strand
GTTATTGTGCCTGGCCTGCCGACAGCGCAGGGCATTTCGTCGAGCGATATTCGCAGGAGGGGCAGGGGGTGGTGGCGGCTGATGGGCAGATGCATCAGTTGGCCTTGTTGCGGCGTACAGCCCCCGTGAGGCGGGTTTTTCGCTGTGTGCCGATCGAGGACGAGCAGGTCTACCAGGTGGTCGAGTTGGCCAATCCCTTGAAGCTGGCTTTGTTGGCCGGTCCGGTTCGTGTGTTTCGCGGAGGCGACTTCGTGGTCACGGCGCCTTTGGAGACGACCGCGCCGGGCAAACGTTTGAGCGTCAACCTGGGCGTGGAGCCTGGCATCCGGGTGGCTCGCAACCTGAAGTTCCATGAGAGCACCGAGGGTTTGTTCAAAGGAGGGGCCGTACTGGAGCACACGGTGGAAATTGAAGTGCGCAACAACCTGAGTCAGACGGCGCTGGTGGAGATTTTCGAGCGGGTACCTGTCAGCGACGACGACGATGTGAAGGTGGAGGAGATTCGTTCTGAGCCCAAGGCCCAGCCCTACGATCAGGCGGACCGCGGTCAGCTCATCCGTGGAGGTTGGCGTTTCAGTTTGGAGCTTAAGGCCGGCGAGCGTCGCAAATGTCGTTTGGATTACCGCATCGAAATCCCGAGTAAGCACATGCTGGAAGGAGGAAACCGCCGTGACTGAGCTGAGTCATGATAAGGGCCAAGATGAGGGCCGGGTTGTTGTAACCCCTGTCCATGCCGTGCTCGTGATGGAGGACCGCGCCCAGGTGACCCGCGGGGCGGAGATCGAACTCGAACCGGGCATCCATCGTCTGCGAATTGAGGACGTCACCCCCTTGCTGGCCGATCGCTCTTTGCGTTGTCGCCTGGTCAAGACCGACGGCAATTTAGACGAGGCCGCGGCTCGGGTCCTGGACTTCAGGGTGCAGCGGCAGTATCTGGTTCGCAGCACGCGTCCGGAACGCGAGCAAGAGATCACGGCGGCCATCGAGGCCCTGGCCGAAGAGTACCAGGTTGTGCGCGATGATGCCTTGGCGGCCTCTCGCGAGTTGAGTCTCTTGGGACGGTCAATGGAAGGCCTGTCGGACAAGGCAGGCCTGGGCATGGTGGTGGGCGGCTTGGATGCGGGCTGGCTTGCGCAGGTCAAGGACGTCATGCAGCGGCGGGCCGTCAGCCAGGATGAGCATTTGGCGACGGCCTTTTCGCAGGAGGAACGCAAGATTCGGCTGAGTCGCCTGGCGCGGGAGCGTGACCTGGCCGTGCGACCGGTGAGTGAGTACAAGGCCGTGGTGGAGTTGGAATGTCGTATCGAGCAGGCGGGCCCCTTTCGCTTGGAAGTGGAGTATCAAGTGCCTTGTGCCCTTTGGCGGCCGTCTTATGTGGCTGAACTCGCGGGAGGAGACAAGCCCGAGCTTCGCTGGACCTCCCTTGGAACGGTTTGGCAGGCCAGTGGTGAGGATTGGTCCCAGGTGGAACTGACCTTTTCCACCGAGCGTCCCACCCTGGGCGCGGAACTGCCGCTCCTGGAGGATGACTACCTGAGTTCTCGCGAGAAGAGCGAGCATGAGAAGGCGGTGGTGGATGTCAGCAGCCGGGATCAAGTCATCGCCAAGACGGGAGACGAGCCGGCGGCCGAGCAGCACGACACGCCACCCGGTTTGGACGATGGTGGCGAGACCCGCTATTACAAAGTGGCGGAGCGGGTAGACCTGCCGGGAGACGGTCGTCCCCACCAGGTGGAGTTCGATCGTTGGACGGCCGAGGCCGAAAGCCAGTACCGCTGCCTGCCGGAGAAGGCGCCCTGGGTGTTTTTGCGTTCCATGCAGAAAAACTCCTCGGACCTGCCGCTTTTGGCCGGGCCCGTAAGCCTGATGCGTCATGGCGGTTTCGTGGGTCGCTCGTCCATCTCTTATGTGGCATCCGGTGAACGCTATGGCCTGAGCTGGGGTTCGGAAGACGGCCTGGTTGTCTTGCGGGACGTTGTGCGCAAGCGGGAGGACAAGGGGCTTCGCAAGCGACAGCATCACGAGTTCAAGATCAAAATCTATCTGGCCAACTACGCTTCGGAGGCCATGTCGCTGGATTTATTGGAGCGCATTCCTGTCAGCGAATTGGAGCAAATCGAAGTAACGCTTTTGACCAAGGAAAGCAGCGAAGGCTTCTCAAAAGACGCTCAGGGCCTCTTAACCTGGCCCATCGAGCTCGCCCCCGGCCAAGAAAAACGAATCCGCTTAGCCTTCGAAGTGGTCATGCCCTCCAACGTAAACTGGCAAGGCTAATTCAACTGGGACGTCTAAAAAAGTACCATCCGGCAGAGGCGGGTTGGACCAGTTCCCAGCCTTCTTTCAGGCGTTCGTTTAAGTAGTTTTCTTCGACCGGGGCTGAGTTGGGAAATACAATCCATTTGCGTTCGATGAGGTAGTTTTGCAGCTTTGGTTCTGATTGCCGCTTGAAGACGTAGGTGCTCCAGGGTCGCCAGGCGACGAAGGTCCATCCGTCTTTTGACATGCGCTCCAACCACTGTTGCTCCTGTTGTCGTTGCCAGGCCCAGAATGTTCGTTTGTCGATTCGATAGGTGTCTTGATCGCTCACGATTGCCGCCTTCGTAAAATCCACAAGCCCAGCAGGAGCAGCAACCCCGGGGTTCCGTTTTGGCCGGTACCGGCGCAGCCGCAGCCGCCGTCGCCGGGATCGTCCGGTCCGTCGCAGGTGTAGGTTTGGTGGAGGCAGACGCCGCCGGTGCAGATTTCGTCGCCGGTGCAGGGGTCGTTGTCTTCGCAAGGCGTGCCGTCGGGCAAGGGCTGGGCCATGCAGCTGCCCGTGGCCGGGTTGCAGATGCCCAGGGCGCACTGATTATCCATCCAGGAACAATCCAGGGCCTCGCCCCCGCAGACCGCGTTGACGCAGCGATCGTTGACGGTGCAGGGGTCGCCGTCATCGCAACCGGCGGTGTTGTGGGGGAACGAGCAGGTGCCGTCGCCCAGGCACTGATCCGCGGTGCAGATGTTGCTGTCGTCACAAGTGTAGGCCGTACCGACGCAGACGCCGCCGTCGCTGCAAGCATCGTTCATGGTGCAGGGGTTGCTGTCGTCGCAGGCCGAGCCTGGTGGCTCGCAAAGGCCAGGCTGATATTTGACGCCCAGGTAGGCATAGGCCTGGCCCGCGTTGTTTTGCCCGGTGCTGTCATAAGCGTAGGCGCCCACGATGAAGTCGGCGGCACCGTCGCTGTTCAAATCACCGGCGGCGTCAATCGCGTGACCGAAGGCTGCGCCTTCTTGGTCTTCACCGGATGAGGACCAGTCGGGCGGGGTCTGAGGACCGAAGGTTGAGCCGTGGTAGAGAAAGGCCCGCCCCGCTCCGCTAAGCACCGTGTCATCGCCGGGCGCGCCCACCAGCAGATCGGCATAGCCGTCGGCGTTCACGTCGCCGGCCCCGGCCACGACCCAGCCGTACTGAGCACCGCTGCGGTTGGTACCAGAGTAATGCCATCCGTAGACGGTGGCTGGTCCTGAAGCCTGACCATTGAAAAGGTAGACTCGGCCGGTGCCCCCCCAGCCCGGCGAACCGATGAGCACTTCGTCGTAGCCGTCGGCATTGACGTCGCCGGCCATGGTCACGGACCAGCCAAAACCGGCGTTGGTCTGGGTGGCGCCCGACTCGGCCCAACTCGCCGTGTTCGAAAGACCCGTGGCCGAACCCAGATAGGCGTATGCCCGGCCAGCATTTTGCGCGGCGGTGTCGTGCAGGTTGGCACCCACCACCACGTCGTCGAAACCATCGTTGTTCACGTCGCCGGCTCCCGCTAAGGCAAAGCCGAAACCGGCACCAGCCTGATCTTCGCCACCGGCGGTCCACGCAGGAAAGCCGCTTAATCCCGTGGCTGAGCCATGGTAGACGAAGGCCTTGCCGGGGGAACTGCCGGGCGGATCTTCAGCCGGCGCGCCCACGATGAGATCGTCGAAGCCGTCGTTGTTGACGTCGCCCGCACCCGTGATGGCCGCGCCGTAGAAAGCACTGGCGGCGGTGTCTCCGGTGGAGGACCAGGCAGGGGTGTTCAAGGGTCCGTTGAAGGCGCCGTGGTAGACGAAGGCTTTGCCTTCGTCGCTTGCGCCCTGCCCATAGCTGCCCACGGCAATGTCCGCGTAATCATCGTTGTTTACATCGCCGGCGGCAGCCACCTTGTAACCAAAGTAGGCGCGGTTGTTGTCGTCGCCGGAGGAGGTCCAACTCGGCGTGCTGCTCAAGCCGGATGCGTTACCGTAGTAAAGGTAGATTTTGCCGGCCGAGGTGTTGGCCGTGGTGAACCATGGGGCCGAGACGACCACGTCATCGAATCCGTCCTTGTTCACATCGCCCACCCCCGCAACGCTCCAGCCATAGCGTGAGTCGGCCCGAACATCCCCCGAGGAGGTCCAGATGGGGTCGATGAAGACCGGATAGCAGGTAGCACCACGCACTCGAATGGCCAACCGATCTCCATCCAGTATAAAATGGGCCTTTAGCCTGTGCCCCTCGGCATCATAAGCGACGGGCGGGCTCGCTTGCAGCACGACGCCCTTAGGGAAGACGGCCCTGAGGCCATCCCGAAGGATGGACATCTCCGCTTGGGTCGAGAGACGCATCCACAAGGAAAAATCCAGGCCCAGCTCCGCTTCGACGATGAAGCTTTGCTCCAGGCCCTCAATGCGGTTTTCCAGTTTGTGAATCAATCCCACCGGATGCTGGGCCAGCATGCGGGCCCCGGATAACGCCACATGGGCGAGGCCTACGGGTTTGCTTTGCACAAGGGTTTGCAGGGATTCCACCCGCAAGTTCAAGCTCCAGCGGGGATTCTCGTCCAAAGAGGCGTCCGCCGGGATGAGTCGCATGCCCGAAGCTTCCAATGTGGCTCGCATGTCTTGCCTGTTGAGCACGCCTGCCTGGTGATTGGGCAAGGGAAAAGCATTCATGGCATCCCGATTGATTTGCAACTCGACCGCCTGGGTCCACTCCAGCCGCTCCAGGGTCTCGGCCTTTGTCGAGTTTAAGCAAACCAGGCTCAGGCAACATGTGATCATGGCGATAACGTGGCGCATGTTCCCATTCTCCTCTTTGTTTGGTGTTTCCAATTTTGCCATCTGAGCGCCTGCGGTTCAAGGTGGAAAAATCTGCGGGCTCTGAGGGGGGGTCTGACAAGTATGTCGCGTTTCTCTTGTGGGCCATGGGTGAATCCATATCACGACTACAGCTTAACTTGTTGATATAATGTGGTTTTGTTGTGGTGGCGTCATTTGTGGCACAGCTGTTGCTTTGTTCTAGACTCGGGCAATAT
>JAUVAM010000210.1 GCA_030591745.1 Deltaproteobacteria bacterium | reverse complement strand
TGAAAACCTTCATGGGGCCTGAATCGCTGCTCGGCGTCCAAGCCCTTGAACAAAAAGCCCTCGATCTCGAAGGCAGCCTGGGCCACCCAATCACGGCGAGCCCTTAACTCTTCAGTAAAAGCCTGCAACCTCCCTCGCATGTCGGCATGATAGGGTCGGCCCTCCCGGTCTCGAATGAAGGTGTAGATCAACACCCTGCCAGGACCGAAAACATCCGAGGGCAACCAGCGGAAAGATGCCCAGTCGATCTCCAAACGCAAATCCGACTCTCGTTGTTCAGAAAACCCTCGAATGGAGGAGCCGTCGAAGGTCAAATGCTCGTAGGACTTGAGCAAGTACTTCTTGTCAAAATCCAACATGTGAAAGCGCCCCTCCAGATCGGAGAAAGCCAGGGCCACCGCCTTGCAGTAGCGCTCGTCCTTCAGATAGCGCAAGTAATGCTCTTTGAGCTCCGCCGGGTCGTGCCCCTCCACCATGCGATGCTTGGCCTCCAAATTCAGGTTCTCCAATTCCTCGTAGGAGATTTCCAAAAAATTTCGAATTTTAACGTCCTGCATGGGCCCCTCCTGTAGATGTCGACCGAGAGCTTGCCACGACTCCGGAGCCTCATGCAATCGCCAAACTGGATCGTGGTCGCTTGTTGGGATATCCTGCCAAAAGAATGAAGATTGGAACCATCACATCTTATGACGCCGCCGACGGCCTGGGGCTCATCCAAACAGACGATGGACTTGAGATCCGATTTACTTTGACCGCCTGTGGCTACCTGCGCCCCGAGGTGGGGCTGCGGGTCAGAGTGATCAGCCTGACCGAAGGCTATGGTGGCCGCCCCAAGGCCACGCTGCTTGAGCCGGTGGAGTCCGAGGCCAATTGACCTGAGGCTTCGATCCCGCTAAAACCATCTTCGTGCTCAAACACTTCTTCTCAGGGCCCCTCCATGGCCCTCGATCGTTTTTCGCCTTCTGGCGCCTGCTGGACGCCCGCGCCTGGTTCTTGTTCTTTCTCTACCTGCTGCTGGCCGGCTCGGTGGTGGGTCTCTTTGCCCTGCTGGCTGTCAGCATAGGGCCCGAGCTCAAGCAGGGCTTTTTGGAATACGTTTTTCCGGACCACTGGCGCATGGCCGGCCGCATGCTCTTGGACAAGCTTTTGGGCAGACTGGGCCCGAAGGTGGTGGCCAACTTCATCATCAACGGCGGCATGGCGACCATCAGCCTCTTTTGCTTCGCCCTCAAGGAAATTCTGTCGCGACGCATCGAACACCAAAACAAGCTGGTCGATGAGGCCCACGCACCTTGGCCCTTGTGGCGGCAGGCCATCGAAGAAAGCAAGTTCGCCGTCCTGTATCTCGTGGCCTACAATCTGATCTTCTGGATCGGCTATCCGCCCCAGGAGTGGTTGCGCTGGCTTGCCCTGGGCTTGAGTTACCTGACCCTCTTCATCTTCTTTAACATCACCTTCATGTGCCCTTTGCTGCTCCGTCATCGCATCGGCTATGGGCGTATGGTGCGAACATTCTTTGCCAGGCCCCTGGCCGCTTTTGGATTCGCCGGCTGGTTCTTGGCGCCGGCCCTCATCGCAACCCACCTGATGGAAGGACAAGACTGGTCCACGGTGGCCGCCGTTCTCTTAGGCATCCACGTCCTGACCGTGCCCATGGCGGCCTCGGCCGGCACCTGGTTGGCGGCCAGGTTGCTGCCCACCGCCAAGGCCCTGCGCCCGACACACGCAATCTCCAGAGTGCTGGGCGTAGGCGGCATGATCGCCATCATGATCGTCTCCTCGGTGGTCTTCGCCCGCTTGGCGGATTCAGCCCACGCCAAAAGCCAAATCCTCAAATGCCAATACCGGGTGGATTGGTCCAGCTTAGACTACGAACTGCCGTCCTTTTCCGACCTCAGCTTAGGGCTGTCCTTCGACGTGGAAATCACCAACCCCACCGAGGTGGACGTAAGGATCGAAGACAGTCGCCTAGAGATCCAAAACGACCACCGCTATTTCGCCACGGCGAACATGGGTCAGATCCAAGTGGCGGCCGGTCAAGCAAGACGCCAAAAAGTCGAGATTCGCTTGCAGGTGGCCATCAGCCGCCTTCTGGAGTTCCGAAGCCTGATGGACAAGCCCTGGGACTTCATTCTCTGGGTAAGTATGGATAAAGACTGGGAGTTTCCCATATACTTCAAGTGAAGTCTAAGTTCAAAACCCCTCGACAACTCGGCATTCTGCCATCGTAAGTATTTTCAAAGTCATTCTTGCGGAGTCAATCTGATGTGATATTGTATCTTCACAATTTCGAAATCGCTTACCTGGAAGCACCAAAAAAGGAGGTAAAATGAGAATCGCAATCATGGGTGTCGGTTTCAGCGGAGCCTTTCCCGTGTCGGGAGGTCTCTCCTATCGCGAGCTGATTTCCCGTTCCGCGGCAATGGCCTATGCGGATGCAGGAATCGAGGCCTGGCAACTCGACGGTGCCGTCTCCTGCGAGGAGGACTTCGTCTCGGGTTATTCCATCGCGGACGAATACGTCCCGGATCAGCTTGGCGTCCAACGCAAGTCGATTTACACGATTCCCGGGGATTTCCTCCATGGCTTCTCCTCCGCCGTGATGCAATTGCGCACCGGCCAGTTCAAAATGTTGGTCGTTCAGGCTTACTGCAAAGCCAGCAACATCATGAACAAGGACGAGCTGCTTCATTTTGCCTTCGACCCCACCTGGAACCGCCTCGGTGTCAGCCCCCATTATCTGGCCGGACTCGAGATGCAGCAGTTCCTTCGTGAGACCGACCTGTGTGAACAGGATGTCGCCGAACTCGTCGCCTTCAACAAAAAGAGGGCCATCGGCAACCCGCTCGCCCCTTACGGCTCGGTCACCAGCGCGGCCGATGTCTTGGCCGCTCGAACCGTGGCCAGCCCGCTCACGGAGCCCATGCTCGCCAAACCCTCGGATGCCGCCATCGCCATCGTCATCGGCGTGGAGGAAGTCGCACGCGATAGCGCTCGCAAGCCGGTTTGGGTCTCGGGCACCGGATGGTGTTCCGGAAACTCCATCATCGAGCGACGCGATCACTCTATTTCCGAAGGAACGGCCAAGGCCGCCACCATGGCCTACCAAGAGGCCGGCGTGGTCTCTCCCGCGGACGATCTCGACGCAATCTATGTTTCTGATCTCTACGCCCATCGCCAACTGATGCACCTCGAGGCGATGCAGTACCACACCGACACCTTAGAGAAGGTCAACCCCGACGGCGGCTCCATGGGCATGGGTGATTTGCTTGAAGCAAACGGCGGGGCTCGCTTGTACGACGCCGTGCAGCAACTGCGTGGCGAAGCCGGAGGACACCAAATACCAGGAGCCAAAAAAATAGCGGTCCAGGGTTGGCGGGGCCTCCCGACGGATTCTTGTGCCGTCGTGGTATTGGACGCTGATGGGAGTAAGTCATGACAAGCAAAAACATGGGCAACCGAGTCGCAGTCATCGGCGCGGGCATGACCCGCTTTGTCCGGCGCTCCAAGGAAACGCCAGGAGAACTCACGGCCCAGGCCGTGGAAATGGCCCTCGAAGACGCGGGTTTGACAATCGACGACATCGACAGTGTTTGTCTGGGCACGGCGCCGGACGCATTCGACGGCATCCACATGAACGGCGAACATCTAATCGCCGGTGCCGGCGGATCGGGCAAGCCATACCTCAGGCACTACGTCGGCGGCGGCACCGGGGTGATGAGCCCCATTCACGGCTGGATGCATGTCGCCTCCGGGAAATTCAAAAATTGCCTGGTTGTGACCGAAGAAAAGATGTCGCCTTGCAATCCGCATCCCGCGGGCGCCTTCCTGACCATTTTCGACCACACCACCGAGCAACCGCTTGAGCTGACGCTCATCCACATCTTCGCCATTGAGATGTGTCGCTTCATGCACACCTACGGCTACAGCGAAGAAGATATCGCCCGAGTTTCCGTGCTCTGCAAGAAAAACGCCATGGCACACCCGGCTGCCCAGATCGCCAAAGAGATCACCGTCAAGGACGTCATGGATTCCCAGCTGCTTTCCTGGCCGGTCAAGCGGATGGACATCAGCCCGACTTCCGACGCGGCATGCGCCATTGTGCTCTCCAATGAGCATGAGGCACGCAATCACTGCAAGAACCCGGTATTCATTGATGGCGTGGGCTTCCGGCTTGACACCGCCTACTGGTGTACCCGAGATCTCGCTTATCCCAATTACGTCGCCATGGCGGCCCAGGATGCATACCGCATGGCCGGCATCACCAAGCCGGAAGACGAGATCGACATTTGGGAACCATACGATCCCTTCGACTACAAGGCGCTGCATCACATGAACGCCTTGCTGTTGGACCGTACGGGTCGCAAAGCCAAGGAAATGTTGTTCTCAGGTGCCTTCGAACGCGATGGCTCCCACCCCATGTGCCCCTCCGGTGGTGCCCTGGGAGTGGGCAATCCCATCGCCGCCACGGGTCTGATGAAGATCGCCGAGCTGTACTTCCAACTCTCCGGCCAGGCCGGTGCCCGTCAGGTATCGAAGAACGCCCACCGGGGTATTGCCCAGGCCTGGGGCGATCTGATGCAAGTGGGTACGGTCGTCGTGATGAGCGGCGACGGTGGCATCCCCACTCGAAGCAGTCGCTGGAATGAAATGAAACAAGAAGATCTGGCCGGCACGCCCCTGAAAGACGCCCGGGATGTGGCTCACATCGATTACAAACCAGACCTTCAATACGCCTGGGACAACGGTTCCGCACTGACCACCTACCTCGATGGATTCAAACACGGGAAAATCCGCGCCAGTCATTGCGGAACTTGTGGCCGGATGATGATTCCCGCCCGCGCTTTCTGCGAAAACTGCAACCTCCGCGAGGTCCATGATTATTATGACCTGCCGGACACGGGCACGGTGGAGACCTATACCTTGTCGAACGTCGCCTGGGATTCTTCTCTGCTGCCCAAGGGCCAGGTCAACATTTTCGCCGTGGTCTCCATGGACGGAGCCAGCGAGCACATGGGCCTGATCCACATGCTCGAGGAAGTCGACCCGAAAGACGTCAAAATCGGCATGCGGGTCAAAGCGGTCTGGAAGCCTGAGGCGGAGCGCGTCGGCAACGTACTTGATCTCAAGTACTTCCGCCCGATGAAAGACGGCGAAAAAGCCGACCAGATCCCGGTGCGGGTCAAGCCCGTCGAGCTCAACGCCGTGACGGCCAAATCATTCCCGGGCAAGATCCCGACGCAATATTTGTACACCGCCGGCATCGCGGGCATTCGATTCTACGAAGATCTGGCCAAAGGCAAGCTCTCGGGAACGTACTGTCCTCAATGTGAAGAGACTTACCTGCCCACAACGGCATTTTGCGAGTCT
This sequence comes from Deltaproteobacteria bacterium, assembly GCA_030591745.1. The sequence goes on along the minus strand of JAUVAM010000210.1, from coordinate 1,419 downwards.
TGCATGGTCAACCTCGATCCCGACAAACAAGCAAAAACCATCGACCCCAAAGACGGCATGGTCTTCAGCGCCACCACGGTCTACGAAGATCGCGCCGGCCATCCCCTGGCAGAGCCTCAGGTTGTGGTTCAAGTGGCCTACCCGGATACCGTGGGCTCGCTGATTGGCAGGATCGAAACCAAGGACCCAGACAGCATAACCGAAGGCATGAGGGTCCAACTGGTGAAGTCGGATAAAACCGGCCCAGAGCATATCTGGTTCAAGCCCTATTCAAATTAGGCCAGGCACATGCTGCAATAAGTACCCATAAGCGGGTGGCCTTCGGGCCGCCCGCTTTTTTTGCTCCGCCACCAAGGAGGCACCCATGCTGGATGCCAAACGCACAGCCATGCTGGTCATCGACGTGCAAGAAAAACTCTTTCGGCTCATGCATGAAAAAGACGCGTTGGAAGACAACCTGGTTAGGGCGGTTCAAGGCGCCCAGGCCTTCGGCATGCCCGTGGTCTGGGCCGAGCAATACGCCAAAGGCATGGGTCCGACCATTCCTGCCCTCAAAGCCCTGCTCGCACCGAAGCTTTCGCCCATCGACAAGAAAACCTTCAGCTGCTGGGCCCATGATGACATCCGAGCCGCCATGCAGGCCACGGGCAAAGATCAGTGGTTGCTGGTGGGCATCGAGACCCACGTCTGCGTGACCCAGACCGCCTTGGATTTGCGTAACGAAGGCATGGAAGTCCACGTTCTTTCAGATGCCGCGGGTTCCCGAAACCCCGCCAACAAAGAGGTGGGCTTGAGACGCATGGCGGCTGCCGGGGTGCAGATCAGTTCGGTGGAGATGGCCCTGTTCGAATTGTTGGGTCAAGCCGAGGGTGAGGTTTTCAAGCAGGTCTCGCGTATCGTCAAGTAGGCTCTACTCGATCAGAGCCTGAGAGAATGCAGCACTGACCTGGTCTGAATCCAAAGCGCGATCCCAAATCCGAAGCTGTTCCACAAATCCATGCCAGGGTCGGGGAACACCGAACTCGTCCCCCATGGCAAAAATCTCCTGCTCCACATCCCAATCCAACCCAGCCGCGGCCCCCTGGCCGTCGGTGTGGGAAGCCGACGCCACGGACGCGCCATCGAGATACAGAATCTCTTCACCAGAAGCACCGTCAAACACCAACAGCAGGTGCGAAAGTCTATCCTCTCCAAAGACAGAATGCCGAAGCTCCAAGTCCTGTCCGTTTTCATCCGTCACCGTGGTCCGCAACCAAACGAGCAGGTCTTCGCCCTCTTGGGCCATGGTCATGGAACGCCGGTTCACCCCGGAAGACAAGGTCACGATGCGGGCCGGACTCGTCTGATCTCCCTCTTGGCTGCCACACCAAAGCTCCAAGCTGAAAGAGCCGGCATTCACCAGAGCTTCGGATAACTGTT
>JAUVAM010000345.1 GCA_030591745.1 Deltaproteobacteria bacterium | reverse complement strand
GCGCGATTCTGCGATGTCTTTGTCGACAGCGGGGCCTTCAGCGTCAAAGAAGCCGAAACGATCCTCCGCCGAGGTCTGGAACTGGGCCTGAAGCCCAAGATGCACGCCGAGCAAATCACACGCACGGGTGCCATCGACTTGGCTCTGGAATTGGGCGCGGTCAGTGTCGATCACTTAGAAAAAGTAACAGAAGAAGACGCCAGGGCGCTTGCCGACTCGAAAACAGTAGCCGTCTTGCTGCCAGGAGCCACTTATTTCCTGGGCAGAACGGATTTCGCCCCAGGGCGCATGCTGGCGGATGCCGGCTGCAAGCTGGCCATTTCCACCGATTTCAACCCGGGAAGCTGCCACAGCGAGAACCTACCCCTGATGCTCAACATGGCCTGCCTCTACAACGGCATCTACCCCAGAGAAGCCCTGCTCGGCGCCACCCGCTGGGCCGCGGCAGCCCTGGACTTAGACAATGAAATCGGCAGCCTGACCCCCGGCCGACTGGCCGACCTGCTGATCCTCAACACAAGAGACTTCCGCAACTTGATCTATCACTTCGGCGTGCCCATGACCCATCAAGTCTACAAACGAGGCAAAACCGTATGGTCCCGTCCCAACAAGGTGCCATACGAGTCGTAGTATCACGCTTAGTCTCACTCCTTCATCTTCCCAAAACCCTCTGATCCCAAGTGTCAAGAGTACGCCAAGAGGGCAAACTGTGCCAGGCCTGAAGGGAGAGGCAAAACCACCTCCGCTGCTTCTTTCTCTTTGGAATGCAGGCAGGAACCCTTCCTGCCTCGAAGGGATTTTCAAGTAGGATTGTCTCGATTGGTGCTAATTCGTTCGGAGGGCATCACGCCGCTATCCAGGCGGCCCGACTCCCCCGATTCCCGAGAACGCAAGAGGCGGCGGGAAGCAATTGTCGGGGAAGCGCACAGCCTGCTCCCCAGCTCTCAGGCGTCTGGATGCTTGCTTGTACAGGGCGGTGAACCAACGGAAGTCGTCCCGGTAGCGCCTTCGCTCTTCCGGGTCGGATGCGTGACACAGAGGAGCTGGACTCCTCTTTACCTTATGCGGTTTGCCATGGGGGGATTGGGCTGAGACCTTCCTGGCGCCCATCACTCGACGTCCGGCCCGTATCAATTGCTGGCGGGTGTGCTGCTCGATGTCCCGGATCATGGCACGGTACTGGGCCCGCTGCTGACCGATGCTTAGGTCCGCGAAGCATGGCAGTGGACTTAGGGGAATCTCATACTTGGTGCCGAAGTCGGTTCTCGATACTGGCTGGCCTACCCGGCCGGCCTCGTATTGCTTTGTCCGATTATACCAAACTCCCTGCATTGTTTTCCCACGGGTTACCGCATCTACGCAATTGACCCCAGGCCAATCGCTCGGCTTCATCACCAGGCCTTCCTTGCAGCCATGGGAAAGCAGGTAGATTGCCTTATTGATCAGCTTGGTGTCATCAAGGATCTCGATGGCGGTGTAACGTCTGCCCCAAAACTTCTCTCTCCACTGGTGCAGCAGGCCTGCCTCCCTGGCGATGTTGGAATTAACATGGCGCATGAATTCGGACAAGAGCTTGACGCTCTCCGTGGTGAGGATCATATGAATATGGTTCGAAGCGACCACCACCAAATGAAGCATGACCGGGTAACGCTTGATGGCTCTTCCGATGATGCCCAAAATGATGGCGTTGAGTTCCTTGGATGGCCTCAACAGCAGCCTGCCTTGCAGGGTACGGGTGGTGATCTCGAAGGTGCCTCTGGACTGACGCATGTATCGTAGTTTTCTGGCCATGCACATACGTAGAAGCAATTCCTGTACCACATGGGGCCAGCATTGCCGCTTAGGTAAGAAACCGTATGAATTTCTGAGGAAACTGCTTTCGCGCTGGGCCAGCCAGGAAGAAAGTCCAGCTTGGGACCTTCCGGATTTCGGTCACAGCGTGGCTGATTCTCGGTCACCTACTGTTCGTGTGGCACCTTGTTGGGGCACCGCACCTTGTTGGGTGCACCTTGTTGGGTTGGGGATTAGATATGAGTTCAAGCAGGTCTCAGACATTAAAACGAAAACGAATTACGTCCCCGTCTTGTACCTGGTAATCCTTGCCTTCGAGTCTTAGCAGGCCTCGTTCTCGAGCTGCTTGTTCTGAGCCTAAGGCGATTAGCTCGGGGGCCTGGATGACTTCGGCTCGGATGAAGCCTCGTTCCATGTCGGAGTGGATCTTGCCCGCGGCCTTGGGGGCGATTGTCCCTTTGGGGACGGTCCAGGCCCGGACCTCCGTGCCTACGGTGGTGAAGAAAGTCACCAGGTCTAAGAGGGCGTAGCCGGCTTGGACGACGGCGTCCAATCCCCTCGTGCTGAGACCCAGTTCGGCCATGTACTCTTTGCGATCGGCTGGCTCCAGATCGTTGAGCTCGGCCTCGATGGCGGCTGAGATGATCACCAGTTCGGCTTGTCTTGCGCGGGCCAGGCAGGACAGGGCCTCGTCGGCGTATGAGTTCAATTGGTCCTCGCCGACATTTGCGATGAAGAGGATGGGTTTGGCCGTGAGAAATGGCGTGGCCTTCAGGCAAGTTTGTTGCTCTTCGTCCAGGTTGAGGGCTCGGAGCGACTGGCCTTTGCGCAGGGCCTCGACCACCGGTTCCAGGGCCGCTACTTCGTTTTTGGCCTCCGTGTCCCCGCCCCGCGCCACCTTGAGTTGTTTTTCCAGGCGACTTTCGGCCAATTCCAGATCTCTTAGCAACAATTCCGTCTCCACCACTTCCACGTCATCGACCGGATTCACCTGCCCATGGACATGCGTTACGTTGTCGTCTTCAAAACAGCGCACGACATGGGCGACGGCATCCACTGCGGCGATTTGACCCAAAAATTGATTACCCAGTCCCTCGCCCTCTGCAGCGCCTTTCACCAGGCCCGCGATATCGACGAATTCCAAACTTGTGGGGGTAATTTTTTCCGGCGAGAAACAAGCCGCGACCGCAGCCAGTCGCGGGTCCGGTACGGGCGCCACGCCGTGGTTGGGTGCCACCGTGCAGAAGGCGTAGTTCTCGGCCTCGACCTGGCCCTCGGTCAGGGCGTTAAATAGGGTCGATTTGCCTATGTTGGGAAGCCCGATGATGCCGCAGGAAAAACCCATGAGTCGACCTACCAGTCAAAGACCGGCTTCAGCTTTTGATAGGTCTCGTCCAGATGCTCGTTCATGATTCGGCAATCGCCCAGCACCGGAATGAAGTTGTGGTCCCCGTTCCAGCGCGGCACGATGTGGTAGTGGACATGGTCATCCACACCGGCACCGGCCACCCGGCCCAGATTCATGCCCAGGTTCATGCCCTCACAGCCGTAATGCGCTTCAAGGGCCTCCGCCGAACGCATCAACAAGACGTGAAGCGCCGCCGAAGCTTCGGCCGAAAGAAGATGAGGCCGATGCACATGGGCCGTGGGCACCACCATCACATGACCGTTGGTGTAGGGGTATCGGTTCAACATGACCAGAGCGTGTTCTTCCCGCCTTAACACATGCCGATCGGCATCGAATTCGGGGTCGAAACAGAAGATACACCCAGGCTCTTTGGGGCCTTCAATGTACTGCATCCGCCATGGCGCCCAAAGGCGCTTCATGGCCACATCCGATCAACCAGACGTGGTGGGATGGGTAACCCTGGCGACGTTGACCCGCTCTTTGAGTTCCTTGCCCACGGTAAAGAAAGGCGTTCGCTTGCGCGGCACGTATACTTTCTCGCCGGTTTTTGGATTGCGGCCTTCTCGGGAATCCCGAATCTTTGAGACAAAACTACCGAAACCGCGAATTTCGATGCGTTCGTCGCGCGTCAATGCGTCGGTCATACAATTGAAAATCGTATCGACGATGATCTCTACATCCTTCTTCGACACGGTTCCAAGCTTTCCAGCGACCGCTTCGATGAGCTGACTCTTCGTCACGACAAAGGCTCCTTTCCACTCAACTGGCCCACGGAGGGACTATTCCTTGTCCTCTGATTCTTTTTCGTCGCCGCCTTCTTCAGCCTTCTCCTCAGGAGCCTCTTCAGTGGCCTCTTCAGCGGCCTCTTCAGTGGCCTCTTCAGCGGCTTCTTCAGTGGCTTCTTCAGTGGCTTCTTCAGCGGCTTCTTCAGTGGCTTCTTCAGCGGCTTCTTCAGTGGCTTCTTCAGCGGCTTCTTCAGTGGCTTCTGCTTTGGCCGCCGTTGCTTCCTCGCCTGGCGGCAAGTTCAAGCCCTTGGACAAAGCTTCACCCAAAGAGGTACTGCCGTCGCCCTGTTTGGCCAGATATTCTTGATAGTCCTCTTCACCCTTGGACAGCTGCAGGCTCTTGACGCTCAAAGCGATACGCCGCTCTTCCGGGTCCACGTCCAAGACCATGACTTCAATCTCGTCGCCTTCGTTGACGATCTGGTGAGGATCATCAATGCGGTCCTGGCTCATCTCGCTGATGTGGATCAGGCCTTCGATGCCTTCCGCGATCTCGACGAAAGCACCGAACTCGGTCACCTTGATGGCCTTGCCCTTGATGCGGGTTCCCGGGGGATACTTCTCAGGAATACGCGACCAGGGATCATCGCTCAACTGCTTGATGCCCAGGCTGAATCGCTCGTTGTCCGGATCGATGTGAAGCACCATGGCCTCAACTTCGTCGCCTTTTTTGTACAACTGGCTGGGGTGCTTGATGCGCTGGGTCCAGGAAATATCCGAAATATGAACCAGCCCATCAATACCTTCCTCGATGCCGATGAACACGCCGAAGTCGGTGATGTTGCGAATGCGACCCCGGATGACCGAACCCACGGGATAGCGTTCTTCGATGACGGTCCAGGGATTGGCTTCCACCTGCTTCATGCCCAGGGAGATGCGCTTGTTGCCCGCATCGATATCCAAAACAATGGCCTCGACTTCGTCACCCACCGCCACGATCTTACTGGGGTGCTTGACGCGTTTGGTCCAGGACATTTCGCTGATGTGAATCAGGCCCTCGATGCCTTCTTCCAACTCAACGAAGGCACCGTAATCGGTCAAGGAGACGACCTTGCCGCTCACCTTGTTGCCGACTTGGTATTTCTCTTCGGCCTGGGTCCAGGGATCTTCGGCGATTTGCTTCATGCCCAGGCTGACCCGTTCGCTTTCCGAGTCGAACTTCAGCACCATGACGTTGACTTCGTCGCCAACCCCAAATACCTGGCTTGGGTGGCTGACTCGGCCCCAGGACATATCG
>JAUVAM010000222.1 GCA_030591745.1 Deltaproteobacteria bacterium | reverse complement strand
CCTGCTGAAGATGAGCCCACAGCACGGCGAAGCCTTTCGGATGCTTGGAAAAATCAGCATCAAGCTGGGGCAGCAAGACGAGGGCGTGGACTACCTGAAAAAAGCCGTCGACGCCAACCCGGAAGACGATGAAGCCAGAGCGGCTCTGCATGAAGTGGGTATCGACTACCTTCCTGCCGGAGCCGAGCCTGAGCCGGAACCTGAGCCGGAACCGCAAGCCCAGGCCACTCCCGTGGAGCAAGCTGCCCAGGGTGCCTACAACTTCGACGATACGATCATCGACCCGCGCAAAAAAGCACCCCAGGGGCTCTCGCCCCAGGCCAAAGCCCAGCCGGATCTTGAAAATCGCCCCACCGAACGGGCCATGCCCGTGGTGGCTCGCCAAGCCCGACCCAAGGCGCGCAAGCGGCCAAAGAAAAAGCGCATCGCCGATCTGTACCAGGAGATGGAATCCGAACAGGTCCAGCCCAAAAAAGGCAACGCCTTCAAGATGACAATCATCCTGGGCGGCGTGATGGCCATGGTCCTGGTCATCTACATCATCTACACCTGGCAAGCCGGTCTGAAACAAGAAGAGATCAACAAACACCTTGAAGCCGGAAGAATTCAGTTCAACAAGGATTCTTACACCGGCTATAAAAAAGCCTTGGCAGATTACGAAGCCATCATCAAACTGGACAAAGAGCAACCCGAAGCCTTGTCCCGGGCCTCTTTCATCACAGCGGTACTGGTGGGCGAATACGGTGAGCCCCAGGAACTGATGACCAAAGGCGACAAACACATGCGAACGGCAGTGGCCAGTGGGCAAGACTCCACCATGCTCACCAGCGCCCAGGCCTTACATGGTTTGTACGGAGGCGGCTCCACCAGCGAAGTCGTCAAAATGCTGGAACGTGCCCTGAAAGACAACCCCGAATCGGGCATGCTCAACACCACCCTGGGCAGGGTCTTTCTGCGACAGGGCAAGCTGGGCGAAGCCAAGGAAGCGCTGATGAAAGGCGCGGGCCAGGGTGAACTCAGGGCCTTTGCTGGTCTGGGTGATTACGCCATTCGCCGTTCGCTGTACATGGAAGCCAACAAGTTTTTCGCCAAGGGCCTGCAAACCGACAATCAACACGTGCCCAGCCTACTCAATGCCGCCTTGGTTTCTTTGCTTTGGGGAGAGTCGCCGGTCTACACCACGGACGCAGCCAAAAAAGTCCAGCGCTTCGAGGCCAATCTTTCGGCCACCGCATCTGACAAAGAAAAAGCATTCGCCAACTTCCTAAAGGCCGTGATCAAGGTCAGGGTCCGCAAGACTCGCAGCATCGGAACCAAGGAATTGAACGCCATCCTGAAAAAGGAGAGCAGCAACTCCATGTTCCATTTCGTGGTGGCCCGGGAACTCAGAAGCCAGCGCAAGCACAAAAAGGCCTTGGAGAAAATCAAGATCGCCGTGCGGGTTGACTCAAGCCGCCCCGACTTCATCTTAGAGGAAGCCGCTATCTACTTGGCCCTGGGCGACTACGAGGCCGCACGCGCTCGTGCCCTTCGGGTTCAGGGCATGGACGAAGAGGGTGGCCGTAGCTCTATGCTGGTGGGCGACGCCTACTCTGGCGAGAAGAACTTCGCGAAAGCAAAAGAATGGTACAACAAGTGCCGCGAGTTTTCCGACACCGAGGCCATCAGCCATCTGAAACTAGCCCAAGTCTATTTGAAGCAGCCCAAGCAGGACAAGGACTTGGCCCAGTCTCAACTTGAGCTTGCGGTGCCGGGCTTGGCGACGATAGGCGAACGTCGCAAGGCGGCTGAAGCCTCCTTTACCTTGGCCATGATCTACGCCGAGAAAAACCGCATCAAGGAATTTGGTGCCATCTTGAAAAAAGCCATGGCCATCGATTCCGGCTACGCGCCGCCCTTCGGCCTGATGGCAGGCAACATCAGCCTGGATTCAGCAGGTGGCCGAAAAGAAGCCAAGGAACTCTGCAAGACCTATATGGATCTGACCGGTGGTCGCGGCCAGTACGCGGCAAACTGCCTTCGCATCAAAAAGTTGTAACCGAAATCCATTCTCTCGACCCACCCAGGCCAATCGCTTCTTGGACTCTCCCTGGAACAGGAGTGCCAGATGTTCGCCAAGTATAAATTTCTCTTGCTCCTCGCCATCCCGGCCTTCCTCGCCTGGTGGTGGATGAGGGATTCGGTTATTCATGTCGGTGCAGATCCTGCGCCCGGGGTCTTGTCGGTCATCCTTCTGCATGGACACGGCGCACCCGGGGATGACTTGAAGGGCCTGGCCATAAAACTCGTCAAGCAAACCCAATCCCCCAACCTCTGCTTCCTCGTGCCCGCCGGTCCATACGCCGCGAGCATGAGGGGAAGAACCTGGCAAAAACAGGTCCGCGCGAGTTCCAAAGAGGAGTTGCAGGTTCTCCTCGAGGAGATGAAGAACGAGTCACGGGAAATCGTTTACAAACTGATACGTCAACTCAAAGACGATGGCGTCTCGCCTGAAAATATCTTCGTCGGCGGCTTCTCACTCGGGGCCATTACTTCTTTGGATGTGATCCTTGACCAGGGCGAAGAAATCGGCGGCTTGATCTCTCTCTCCGGGGGCGCCCGCGATTTGGACCTTGGCCCCCTGGAAGATCGTGCCGCGCTCCGAGCTTTTGTCAGCCATGGCACTTCAGACCGCGCCATCGGGATGGGCATGTCCAAAAGGCTCGTCGAGGCCCTCGAAGAAAACGGGCACGACGTTACCTGGATAGAATTCGAAGGCGGACATCAAATCCCAAACAAAATCATCCGGGCCCTCGCGGAATTTCTGGTCGAATCACAAGAGTAAACGTGACAGAGCAGGCAATCACGCGCCTACTCAAAAAATAGAAAACATCGCCGAGATCTCGGAAGTCTCCTGAAAATAGCCTTCTATCTGGATCAGGCATTGGTCTGAGGAATGATTGGGGACAAGCAGAGCGTAGTTCCCCCAATCGTCGTCATCGACATCCACCACGGGAACGATCAAGGTCCAGCTTTCGCCACCATCCGTCGATAGGTATAAGCGCACACCCTCCACGCCCCTGCTCTCCCATCCGATGTGACGTACCGAGCCCACCTCCCACCTGTCGCCCATCACCGGCTCGAAAATAGTAATCCGGGGGAAACGACCGTCGACAACCTGAAGCGTGGACGCAGCAGACACACCCTCCGAACTGGCGTTGATCTGAACCTGCCCGACCGTTCCGTCCGAGGAAAAACGAGAAACATGCGCGAAGACCGCATCTCCGGAAGTACTCGGGACCATCAAGCCTCCGCCATCCACATGCCAATCCATGATGGCTGCCAGAGGACTTCCAAACTGATCCACGGCGCCCGCGCTCAGCGCAAGGGATTCTCCCGCTTCAATGATGCTTGCTGTCGGGTCGACCCAAATGCGGTCCAGGGTCAAGGCTTGGTCCGTGACCGTCAACGACACAGGATAGACCGGAGACTGTCCGGCTGTGTTTTCGCATGACAGAGTCACCACCGCGGCATGGCGACCCTCGGCCAGCAAATCGGAGAGGACTTCATGCTGCAATAATTGGTCATTGCCTTCGCCCGAGGGCGATATCACCAACCATCCGACGCCCCCTTCTTCATAACTCACGGAATTCTGCACCGGCGCGAGAACGCCATCGCCGCCATTTCGAATCTCGACGCTCTGAGCGGGTGGATTGCCACCGCTCAGACTGCGAGAAAAAAAGAGCGCCGGTGAATCGATTTGCATCTCAGGTTCCATCGGCGCTCGATAGAAAGAAGAGGACGGAATGACCCGACGCGGCAAATCCAGCCCCTCGTATTCCACAATCAGTCCCGCTTCACCTCCTTGATCAAAGTACTCCAGTCGAATCGGATGCAACCCCGCACCAAGTCCAACCGAGCCCGATCTCTCGATGAAAGGATGAAGGAAGTCATTGTCCACCACCGCATGGTCCCCAACAAGGAGTCGCGAACCATCATCCGACCGCAAATAGAAGGTGTACAGTCCAGCCGCCGGTGCATGGAAGAACCCGGACAAGACCGCGCCCAGATCGTAGCTTCTTCCTGATGTGGCAAAATCCCCCAAGGTGGGCTCAAAAAACAGATTAGGCACATGCCCTCGATGAAAGGGGCTCAGAACAGAGAAATCCGGAAGTTTTTCAGGTGCGGCCAGTGCGTAGTATTCGGCCGACAAACCAGGCAGCAGGCCTTCCACCTCATCAGCCTCACGCAAGGGCAAAACATGAACAATCAGGCGACGCGTGACGGGTCCCGACTTGGCCTGGGCCGTCAGAACATAGGCAGTCGTTTCGGCGGGAGAGACAGCAATCTCACCATGCTCCTCGATTCGCCCGATCCCGGGCTCTATTGACACAAGCTCCGCATTTTTCGTGGACCATGAGAGTTTGGTACCGCCACCCGTCACGATGCTTGACGATGAAGCCGAAAACGACAAAACGGAAGCATCTAAAGTCTTGTCCTGATCGATCCAAGCCGAAGCGCTGATGTCGCGACTGTTGTTGTTTTCTCCAATAACGAAAAAATCCTCTATACCCGAGAGACTCTCGTTCATGCGGATCAAATACATATCGCAGTCTTCGGCCTTCCACGGCATCGACAAGGTCACAAAGCGTGGATGGTTCGTCCAGAGCAAGAACAAACCCTCTCCCTGTCTTCCGAGGACATCTCCAATTTCTATGCTTCGCGGGTTTTCCGCATGGTCATCATAAGCGCGGATCTCTCTGTGGTTCCCGTCGGTGAAGTGTATGAGTCGATGTTTTGAATCAGGCGACACATCAGCCCAGCAACCGGGAGCGTATGGCTGTATTGTTTCTCCATCCGACAAATCCGCCATGCCCACGTCAGGCCAGGGGCATGACACGGCGGCCTTCTTCCCATCCCCGGACACCCGAAACTCCCAGGTCACCTGATGGGTCCAGACGGTTTCTCTATTTCTCGGATCGTCGATATCGTAGCGAATGACAGGATCGACGGGATCGAATCGCGGTACACTCAAACTATAGGCCCACTCGATATCCAGGTTTTCGTCATACCAGACATCCGCCAAATACCCCGAGGCAATGACCCGAAGGCCCGCGCCCTCCCAGTCCATCACCTTCACCAGGCGCTCATCGTGAACACTGAAAACGACACGCGCTCCGTCGTGGGTGATGAGCGCCAAACCAGGGGGGTAGTCCGACCCACGTCCAGTAAGACCCTCCAGCAACACACGCTCCTCGCCGGTTCCACTGTCGAGCGCCATCAGATCAAACGCATCGCCCCCCGAATTTTGCCACCAAACCAATCGCGTGTGGCCATCCGAAAACTCCTCCAAAGGATTGGGTGTTTTGCTGTCGCTACATCCCGCGAGAAAAAGCCCCAATAGCAGCCAAACAGTCCACCTGAGATGAGTGCAATATTTCATGTCTTCTATTGGCCATGTCTTCTATTGACAGGCACCCAAGTCCCGCCACGCGAGCACACTGCCTTCGCCTTCGGTGATGAAGCCGTAGTATCGGGCCATCCAATAAGGCTCGGACAGGTCTCTCCCCGGCGACTGTTTCTGACCGTCGACGTATTGAACATCCCCGATGTCGAAAGGACTGCGTTGCCACATGAAATCCGCGAAGGCTCGCAGCCTGGGCGGAAGGCCCTCGGAGGCCAAGGCCTGAGTGCACTGACCGTTGTCCATAACGCACTCGCCGGGCCGCCCATCACATTCGTAGGAAATGATCCGACTTTCCATCGGTATGCCCATCAGGACGACCGGTTCCTCGCAGGTGCTCATCTCCGTCTCCGTGGGACAGCGAAGCGAGATCCCCGAGGGCAGGTTGTCGATCACGTGCTGCCGGTCAAGATTGTAGGTTCTTCGCGGCGCATCCAAAACGCCATCGTTGCCACCGAAATCTTCCAATTGTCGAAGAGCCGATTCGATTGCGACGGGGCGATCTGCAGCTCCTTCCTCGGGTAGCACCGATGCATACATGACGTTAAATTTGGCGCTGTGGTGATTGTATAGCGCTTTCTGCCAAATCTCGGTTTCCATCACGTCGATCAAGGAGTCCCTAAACGCCGAATCGGTCAGCATGGTGACAAACTGCCAATGGGTACCGTAGGTGATGTGGTCCCCATAAAACTTGAAGCACCAGTCGGGCATCCGGAAGGCCATCATGGTATGGGCCACTTCGAGGGTGCCGATATTGGCGATCAACTCATCGTCCAGGAAAGAAAGATACTGCTCGTCCTGGGTGAAGTAGTAAGCCATGACAGCCAGATGCATGAGGTGGCTTGCATCGCCTCCACGCAGGTTGGCGATATAGAAATGGTCAATCTGAGTTTCACTGGGGGTCCCGGAGCTGTCGGTATTCAAATCCGCGGCCAAATCCAACATATCCATCAGAAAACTGTCGCTGGAGGCGTCGAGAATGCGGGTTGCGGTCAGCGCCACGGACTCAGGACAGCTGCGGTCAAAACCCTCACGGTTCACTTCGTTGATGCCCGGATGGTAGTAAAAAACCAGCCGATCGAGGCTGGAAAAATCCGGGTCCCCGGGGTCCAATTGCAGATTGGACCCGCCAAAATAGTTTGAGACCTCTTCCACCAGCTCCGGGTTGCTCTGCAAATTGATGAGGTCCATGCGCTTGAGTCGCTTCAAGTAGCAGGTCATGT
>JAUVAM010000252.1 GCA_030591745.1 Deltaproteobacteria bacterium | reverse complement strand
TCCCTTGGCAAGGACTGGGTGGCCCGAGGTCAGGAATTGATGGCCTTCGGGGAGACCGCACGGGTCTTGATGGATGCCGGGGTACCCTTGGCCAGGCCGCCCGCGTATGCCGCGACGGGAGGTGCAGAGGATGATGCTGTGCTCAAGTTATTGCACCCGCGTATCCAGGGGGCTTTGCTGGGTCGCTGGGGGGATTCGGTCCATCGCGAAAGGCTGGAGCTTCAAGGGCTTCGGCGGATTGATTTGCTTGTGATGGACTTGCCTGAGAGCATTGACTTCGATGCCCCGAGCCCTGAGGATTTGGCTGCGGCTTTGTTGTTGCGGGCGGCTGCGTGGAATCACCGCTGGGTGCTTCCGGTTTGCGATCTTGATGACTTGGAGGAAGTGCTGAATCGCTGGGACGAAAAGTCGGATTTTGATCTGCATTTCAGGCGGCGTATGGCGGCCAAGGCTCTCATGACGGTGGGTCGTTTGGACTCCAGCTTGACGCCCGGCTGGCAGCGTGAGGCGGATGAGGGGGCCCCCGAAAGTTGGGTTGTGCAAACCAGGCGTTCTGATGAAGTTGAGCTGAGGGGCAGGGGAGGCTGGCGTTTCGGTCTTTACACCGCCAAGACGGAGCAAAGCCAAGAGTTGCTTCAGCATTCGGGCCCGCCGGTCACGCCTCGAGTCCTGGTGGATGCCGACCTCGCAGTCGGTTGTCTTTCGGGCATGGAGGCACCCGCGATTCTCTTGGCCCACAATGGTGGTTTGTGTGGTTTCGAGCGTGTCACTGAGGGGGTGAGCATGGGAGACGGATTTTCCCATGCCAGGCGATCGGATCCGCGAGGTGCTTTCGGTTCGGTGGTTGGTTTGAACCGGGAGGTCGATCCTGCTTTGGCGAAGGCTTTTGGGGCGGCCTTCATAGAGGCCGTGGTGGCACCGGCTTTTTCAGCGGAAGCCCGGGCGGAACTTGGAAGAACCCGCATTCGTTTATTACAAACGCCCATGGATGAGGTCCCGCCTGTGGCCATGGCCTGTCGTTCTACCCGTTGGGGCATGATGCGCGGTTGGCCGGGTGGGGAATATGATCCAGAGGTGGAATTGCTTAGCCGGAGACAGCCCGAGGCTGATGAGCTTGACGCTCTGGCCTTGGCCTGGCGTCTTGTGCGCCAGCTGCCTGGTTTGGCTCTTGTCGCATCGGAACCCAATCGTCTGGTGGCCGCGGCCTGGGCCCAGACGAGTTTGCGGGAGGCAATCGTGGCGGTCAAGCCGAGGCTCGTGGCGGCAGTTGGACGAAAGGCCGTGGCTTGCGACAGCTCTTTTCGTTTTGCTGAGGATGTGGATATGTTGGCCAATTGTGGCGTCAGTGCCCTTCTTCATCTCGGCGGCGCGCCGCGACAGAGTGAGATAATAGAAAGGGTCGATGAGCTGGGTATGGTAATGCAAGTCATCGACGAGCTTTCCTTGGGTGGGAAGGTATAGTCAGGTATAGGAGTCGCTATGAAGATTACGTGCGGAGCATGCAAGGCTGTCTACAACATTGATGACACTCATTTGAGTCGAGGTGGAGTCAAGGCCCAGTGTCCCGCTTGCGGTGACGTTCAGGTTGTACACAAGCAGGAAGAGGACCTTGGCGTTGGCGGGCAGGCGGATCCCTTCGCTGGATTGTCGACGGCACCGTCGGCTCCACCCCAGATGCCACCCCAGGCTCCACCCCAGGCTCCACCCCAGATGCCACCCCAGATGCCACCCCAGATGCCACCGAGCGGCGATCCTTTTGCTGATTTGAGTTCGGTTCCTTCGTTGGCTTCTGAATCTGCAAGCGACGACCCTTTTGCAGCCATTAC
Organism: Deltaproteobacteria bacterium; assembly: GCA_030591745.1. The sequence continues at coordinate 4,496 of JAUVAM010000252.1, read as the reverse complement.
CCAGCCCCCTTCGGGGGAAGAGGATCCCTTTGCTGGGTTGATGGATGGATCTGCCCCCCCCGCTTCCGATTTGAGTGTTTCTGATACCCCTGCCGGCGGGCCGGGTTCCGACGCTTCTTTTTCGGCTCCATCGCGGGAGGAACAGGATGGCGTGTTTGGCATTGGCGCCCCTGACGAAGCGCCTCAAGGGGAGGATTTGGACTTGATGAGCAGGCGGGTGAGCACCCGTCCCCAGGTCGAAGCCAAGCAGGTGAGTTCAGGTAAGCGTTGTTCCCGCTGTGGACGAGCCATGGACGAAGGAGGCGGCCCCTCTGGTTTGTGCGACAATTGCGAGCAAATGCTCGGGCCCAAGGCGATCGCTTATGACGATGAGCGCGAGTGGCGAGTTCAGAAACCCGACGGAGTCATACTCGGGCCATTGAGCCTGGATGAGGTCAAAGAAAAATTCAAGGGCGGAGAGGTAGAGGCCTCCGATCGCTTGGCCCGAAAGGATGGCGAGTTCCGTTTGATTTCGAGTTATCCTGAGTTTGCCGTTTTTTTTAGACGGCCCGGGGAGTCCTTGCAGTCGGAATTTCGTATGGCGCCTGAGTCTCACGTTTTGCGCAATGTAATCATCGTGTTTCTTCTTCTTTTGCTGGGCGGCAGCGCGGCTTTCTATTTCATATATTGGGAAAACCGGGTGGTAGAGGAGGTCAACACCTCCCTTGAAGATACCTTGGACTCTTTTTCGGCCGAGATCCCCAACCCAAGCGGCAAAGTGAATGAATTGATCAGGAGAGCCCATAAGCTGATGTCACGGGACGAGCGCATTGGCTATATGGAGGCCGATCGTCTATACAAAACCGCCATTCTGCTGGAACCCTCCAAGATAGAAGCCCTCGGGGGCTGGGTGCAGAATCGGGCCCTTTTGGACATGGGCAGCAATGAGGTGAACAGTCGCAAAATGGCGCTGGACCTGATCGACTTCGCCTTGGAGCGTTCACCTGGTTCGTCAGAGTTAAAAAGGTCTCGTGCTTTTCTGCTGGAAAGTCTGGGGCGGCATCAGGATGCTCAACTGGTGGCAGGCGAAGTTTACGTCCAGATGCCGGACGATCCCGAGACACAGCTTGTGCTGGGCATGACCTATATCGAGAGCAACACGGATAAATCGCTGGAGCTTTTTACCGAGGCCATGGAGGGTGACACCAAGCTGAACATGGCCTACCGAATGCTGGGAGAGGCCAATATCCGGCTCGGGCGTTTCCGTGATGCCTTGGCTCTTTTTCAAAAACGGCTTGAGCGTGATCCAGGGCAGTTTCAATCCCTCAAAGCGGTAGCCCGGGTCTACATGGCGGTTGGCGACTATAAAAACGCCATTCGTGTTCATGAGACCATCCTGGGTACTGAGCCTGACCAAGTGGATGCTGTCATTGCTCTGGCGCGTATTAAGAGTCAGGTTTTCAATAAGGCAAAGGATGTCGAGGGTCTGCTTAGGTCGTTTGAGAAAGCCAATAGCGAATTGCCCGATGTCCAGGCAGCCAGGGTGCTGGCGGAGCGAGCCTCGTGTCTGCGCTTGATGGGGCGCAGGAAGAAGGCATTGCTTACAGCGGAAGAAGCATTGAAGAAGGACCCGATGCAGATCAACGCCCTCTATATCCGAGGCGTGCTCGAGATTGAAACGGGGAAAATCGGTGAGGCCATCGGGCACATGCGGGAGATGCGTTCCCATATGCCAGGCGAACCGCGGGTGTTGGCTTGGCTGGGCATCGCCGAAGGCCTGGTGCCTAACTACGAGTCCGCCATGCGAAATATTCGTCGGGCTCTGGAGATGGCGCTCAACGATATCGACTTGTATTTGATCCTTGCGGTATTGAATTTGGATTTGGACAATGTGAATCGTTCGTACACATGGTTCAGGAAAGCCACCGAGGTGTCTCCTTTCTATGAACGGGACCACCGAGAGATCAGGGACGTTTTTGATGGGAAGGCATTCCTGGCGGACTCCGTCGTTCGTGTCAACCGGGCACTGGAAAAACATTCGGATGACCCCATGGCTTTGACACTGGCCGGGGTGGTGTTGTGGCGTGCAGGGAGAGAGTCGGAGGCTCGCGGGCGGCTTGCGGAAGCTCTGGCCAAGGATCCGGAGAACGTGGCGACCAATCTTTACCTGGGGGTTCTGGCGCTTGACCGAGGACGCTCCGCCAAGGCCGCTAAGTTCCTTGAAAGAGCCCATGAGGGCGATGCCCTGAAGTCAGTGACGACTCGTTTGTTGGCGAAGGCCTATTCGGACATGGGCAAGGTCAAAAAAGCCAAGCGGCTGTTGAACAACGTAATCAAGGCCGATCCCGGCGATTTGGAGGCCAAGTTCTTGCTGGCCGAACTGTATCTGAAAAAGAAGAAGACAAGGAAAAAGGGGATGGATCTTTTGCAGCGGGTATATGAGGGTGACAACCACAGCCTGCGCACAAAGAAGCTCTTGTTCAAACTGAAGAAATGAAATGGGGGCTTTGCCCATGCGCATCATGCTCATCGGTTCAGGCGGTCGTGAGCACGCCTTGGCTTGGAAGATCAGGCAATCGGACATGGTGGATGAGGTCCTTTGTGTTCCAGGCAATGGGGGTTTGAAGGCGGAGCCCAAAGTGCGTTGCCTCAAAGAGCCTGGGACGGAAGCGGAATGGATGGAACTGGCCAGGGCTGAAAAGGTGGATTTGGTGGTCATTGGTCCTGAGGCACACCTGGTGAGCGGCTTGGCCGGTGCTTTTCGGGCGGCAGGCATCGCTGCCGTCGGACCGGACGCAGATGCCGCAGCCTTGGAAGGCAGCAAAGTCTTCGCAAAGCTATTTATGAGGCGGCACGGTATCCCGACGGCAGATTTTCAGGTTTTTACCGATCACGAAAGCGCCATGGCATTCCTTGAGGCAAATCGGCGACCGCTTGTGGTCAAGGCCGATGGTTTGGCCGCGGGCAAAGGTGTTTTTCCTTGCAGGGATACGGCGGAGGCCTTGTCTGCCATCCAGCGCATCATGCAGGAGCGGACCTTCGGAGAGGCCGGTGCCAGCGTGGTGATCGAAGAGTTCCTGAAGGGCGAAGAAGCATCCTGCATCGCTTTAACCGATGGAGAGAACATTCGTCTTTTGGCCTCCTCGCAAGATCACAAAAGACTTTTGGACGGGGACCGGGGACCGAACACGGGAGGCATGGGCGCTTACTCGCCGGCTCCTGTTTTATCGGAGGAATTGGAGGCACGGGTCGTAGAAGAGGTGTTTCGGCCTGTCGTTGAGGGCATGCGCAAGGTCGGCATGCGTTTTTCAGGGATTCTTTATGCCGGACTGATGATTGAAGGCGCGGAGTTGAAGGTACTGGAGTACAACGTGCGCTTCGGCGATCCGGAGACCCAGGCTCTTTTGCCCAGGCTGCGGTCGGATCTGGTGCCCGCGCTGGCCGCCGTGGCTGGCATGGGCGGCGATCTGAAAAATGTCGAGTTGGATTGGTCCGAGGACGCCTGCGTTTGTGTGGTCATGGCCTCCGAGGGCTATCCGGGCGATGTGACCCGGGATGTGCCCATCAAGGGCCTGGAGGCAGCCGACGCCCTGGAGCAGACCGTGGTTTTTCATGCCGGCACTCTCCTTGATGCTGGGCGGCATCTCACCTCGGGCGGTCGGGTGCTGGGCGTATGTGGTTTGGGCCCGGATGTGGCCGTCGCCCTGAAGCGAACCTACAAGGCAGTGGATAGCATTCACTTTGATGGGGCTTTTTTTCGGCGGGATATCGCCCATCGGGCCCTGACGAGGAGGACATGATCGTGGATAAAGATCACAAGCAGGTGTTGATTCTGATGGGTTCAGATTCGGACCTTCCTTCCATGCGTGAGGCAGCCGAGGCCTTGGACCGCATGGGAATCACCTTCGCCATGCATGTGGCCTCCGCCCATCGCACCCCTGACAGGGTGGCCAAGTTGGCTCAAGGTGCCCGTGAGCGGGGCTTCGGCGTGATCATCGCGGGTGCCGGCATGGCTGCCCATCTGGCCGGGGTGGTTGCATCCCACACCGTTTTGCCTGTCATCGGCGTGCCTTTGGTCTCCGGATACATGGCGGGTGCCGATGCGCTTTTCTCCACCATTCAGATGCCTCGCGGCATCCCGGTGGCCACGGTGGGCATCGGTCCCGCTGGAAGCTACAACGCCGGCCTGCTGGCGGCTTCTATCCTGGCTGTCACTGACCCGGAAATCGCGGAGCGTATTTCGGCGTATCGCAAGGAACTGGCGTCCAAGGTGGAGGCCAAAGACGCCATCCTGCAAGAAAGTTTGTAGTACCGGTCCGGCCCTTGCTTCTTCAGCGATATATTCTGAGACAGATCCTGGGGCCTTGTTTGGTCGCTCTGTGTTCGTTGCTTCTCTTGTTTATGGTGGTGCAGCTCTTGAAACTGGGGGAGGTGACCTTCGGCGCCGGACTCTCGGCCGCTGACTTGAGCTGGATTGCTCTGAGTTTTTTGCCCATGTTTGCGGTGTGGATTTTGCC